>JBAUHD010000025.1:0-14120 GCA_049680085.1 Acidobacteriaceae bacterium | reverse complement strand
GAAGATTGGCGGCGGGACCCACGATGTGGTCTACATCACCACCGTGAACAACAGCGTGTATGCCTTCGACGCGAATGATCCTCGCGCCGCCGCGCCTTTCTGGCACGTCAATTTCGGAACGCCGGCGGATGTGAATGACTGGGATTTCGGATGCACCGACATCAATGGCAACATGGGCATCGTAGGAACGCCGGTGATCGACAAGGCCAGCGGCACTCTCTATGTGGTGGCCCTGACGAAGCTTAAAGATACATTTGTGCAGCGCCTGCACGCGCTCGATCTCGCCACCGGCGTTGATCTTCCCGGCAGCCCGGTCACCATCAGCGCACCTGAGTTCAACCCCCTGATGCAGAACCAGAGGCCCGCGCTTCTTCTCACAAGCGGCCAGGTTTACGTCGGCTACTCATCCCACTGCGACAAAGAGCCCTATCACGGATTTCTGATCAGCTACGACGCGAAGTCCCTCCAGCAAACCGGCGTGTTCAACGCAACGCCGATCGGCGAGGAGGGAAGCATCTGGCAGTCCGGTCAAGCGCCGGCTGTCGATGCGCAGGGAAACATCTATTTCGTGACGGGGAACGGAACCTGGGACGGCAAGTCGAATTTCGGCGAGAGCTTCGTAAAGCTTTCGCCGGACCTCAAGCTTCTGGATTGGTTTACTCCGACGAATCACAACTATCTTGATTCCATCGACGCCGACCTCGACTCATCGGGAGCGACGCTGATTCCCGGCACACCGCTGGTCATCGACGGAGGCAAGCAAGGCGTGCTTTATCTTGTGAACGTGAACCACATGGGGCACTTGGGCGACGAGAACGCCGTCCAGCATTTTCAAGCTACAGGTTCTCATCTGCACAGCATCGTCTTCTGGAACAGCGCGAAAGATGGCCGCATGATCTATATGTGGGGGCAGCTTGATCACCTCCGCGCCTATCGATTCAGCGGCGATACGCTGGATACTACCCCGTTCGCCATCAGGCCGGATGTGAACCACGGACATCCAGGCGCCATGCTGTCGCTTTCGGCCAAAGGCAACAAGGACGGCATTCTGTGGGCCGCGATTCACGCAACCGGCGATTCGTGGCACGAGTCCCGCCCTGGCATTCTGCACGCCTACGATGCGGACAACATCAATCGCGAACTTTGGAATTCGCTTCAGAACCCGGCGCGCGATGATTGCGGCAACTACTCCAAAATGGCACCGCCCACCATAGCGAACGGCAAGGTATACCTCGCCAGCTTTGGCACGGCGAACACCGGAAGTGGCCAGTTCTGTGTTTATGGCCTGCTGCCCAATGGCCCTCCTCCGGAAGCACCGGCGCGCTTGAACGCGATCCCCGGCAACGCGAAAATTTTACTCACCTGGGCCGCGTCTCCCGGAGCCATCACCTACAGCGTCGAGCGAGCATCTTCCTCCGGCGGACCTTATAGCCAGATCGCGAACGGCTTGACCACCCCCGCCTTTACCGACATCACGGCGGCAAATGGCAAGTCCTATCTATATAGAGTGAGCGAGGCGGACTCCAACGGCGAAAGCGGCGCTTCCGCCCCATTCACGATCACGCTGCCGCGGCACAGTCCGGGTTCGCAGGCGGCGCATTGATGCAGGTCCGATATCTCGACGAAATCAGGGATTGGTATTAACGATGCGGGAAAAGAAAGCAATGGAGGCGAAAGATCGATGAAAGCGCGCAGAGAATTCCTTAAACTGGCAGGCGTGGGCATGGCGGGAGCGGTAGCCGTGGGCGCGCCCTCGGCCTGGGCGAAAGCGGAACAGAACCTCTCCAGCGAAAACCCGTCCGCCCACAGGAAGGCGATCTTCGAGGTGACGGCCTTTGGAGCCAAAGCCGACGGCGTTGCCATTGATACGCCCGCCATCAATCGCGCCATCGAAGCCGCCGAGGCAGCCGGCGGAGGCACCGTGCATTTCGCCGCCGGACAATATCTCTGCTACTCCATCCGGCTCATGAGCAACGTCGCGCTCCATCTCGATCAGGGTGCGGTGATCGTGGCCGCCGATCCTCTGCCCGAGGGCCAGCCCGGTGGCTACGATGACCCGGAGCCGCCTCAACCGTGGGAAGCGTATCAGGACTTCGGCCACAATCACTGGCACAACAGCCTCATCTGGGGCGAGGGCCTGCACGACATCTCCATCCTCGGCCCGGGCCGCATCTGGGGACGCGGCCTGGTCCGCAGCAACGACCCCGCCAGTCACAACCCAAAGAATCGCCGCGTCCACGGAGTCGGCAACAAATCCATCAGCCTCAAAAATTGTCACAACGTTACGCTGCGCGGCTTCCAAATTCTAAAAGGCGGCTGGTTCGGCATCCTCGCCACTGGCGTCGATAACTTCATCATCGATTCGCTCACCATCGACACCAATCGCGACGGCATGGACATCGACTGCTGCCGCAATGTGCGCGTCTCCAATTGCGCCGTGAATTCCCCCTGGGACGACGCCATTGTTCCCAAGAGCAGCTACGCGCTCGGCTATCTGCGCGCGACTGAGAACCTCGAAATCACCAACTGCTACGTGACCGGCACTTATGAATTGGGAACCATGCTCGACGGCACGTGGAAGAAGTTTCCCGCTGACGCGAAGGTCTGGCGCACCGGCAGAATCAAGCTCGGGACCGAATCGAACGGAGGCTTCAAAAACATCGTTATCTCCAATTGCGTCTTCGAAGGCTGCCAGGGCCTCGCGCTTGAAACAGTCGATGGCGCACTGCTCGAAGACGTCACCATCACCAACATCACCATGCGCGACATTCCTTCCGCCCCCATCTTCATGCGCCTCGGCAGCCGCCTGCGGGGTCCCGCCGAATCCACAAAAACGGGAGCCTTGCGCCGCGTTCTCATCAGCAACGTGGTCTGCTCCAATGCTGCCTCGCGCTTTGGCTGCATTATCAGCGGCGTGCCCGGCTTCAACATTGAGGACATAAAGCTGCACCACATCTATATCCAGCATCAGGGCGGCGGAAGCAAGGATCAGGCCGCCATCACCCCTCCCGAAGACGAGAGCAAGTACCCCGAGCCGAATATGTTCGGCGACATGCCCTCACAGGGCTTCTATCTCCGGCACATCAAAAATATCGAGTTGAGCGACATCGAAATCGCCGCCACCACGCCGGACGCCCGTCCCGCCTTCGTGCTGCAAAATGTGGACGGCGCAGACTGCTTCCATCTCAAGCCGCCCGCCAATGCCACGGCCATCGTCCTTCACGACAGCAAAAACGTGCAGGCGCGATGGGTTCGCGGGGTCAAAGACGGAACGCTGGCATGAAATTGCTGCTTCGCTTCTTAACTCTGCCGATCGCGGCGCTGGTCAGCGTTGCGTACGCTCAGGCCGCATCTCCGGTCACGCTCAGCACCTCCGGAAAACTCGTATATCACGCGACCCGGCGCGGCGACCGCATTCCAGACTTCTCCTACGCCGGCTACATGGGCGGAGGCGTGCCGCTCCCATCGGTGCCGGTGGTGCGGCGCGTCAAGCCGTCGGGAGGCGACGATACAGCCGCTATCCAAAGCGCGATTGACGCCGTTTCCGCCCTGCCGCTGCGCGGACAATTTCGCGGCACAGTGCTGCTTGAGCCGGGGACCTTCCAGTGCGGTAAAACACTTCGGATTACCGCCTCCGGCGTCGTTCTTCGCGGCAGCGGGGCCTCCGCTTCCACTCTGCGACTGACCGGTGAGCCTCATTTAGCCATCAGTATCAGCGGAGACCGCACTGAGCAGGTTTCCGGCAGTCCAGCCTATATAGCCGAAAGCTATGTCCCAGTGGGCGCAAGCTCCATCACCGTGCAGGACGCCTCCAACCTCCATCCCGGCGACCGCATCCGTATTACACGGCAAGTCACTCCCGTGTGGCTCAAATTCATGGGAATGGATCAGCTTTCAAGAAACGGCAAGCCCGAAACCTGGGTCGGATCATCTCTCACCACCGAGCGCACCGTCATCCGTGTCCACGGCAATACGCTCGACCTCGATGTTCCGCTCACCGACTCCTACGACCGTAACTATCTGCCGCCCCAGGGAGCCGAGGTGCAGAGAATCATCGCAAGCGGTGAAATTGAGCAGAGCGGTGTCGAGCGGCTGCGCATTGTCGCTCCCGCGCGCCATGTTGAAATGCGCGGGCCACTATTCGGAGCCATCAACATGCGTGATCTGAAAGACGGTTGGGTGCGCAACGTTCAGGTCGCGGACACCACAGGCGGAATTTCCGCAGGCAAAGGAACACGCCGCATCACAATCGAGGACGTAACCTTCACCCACAGCGAATCCATTCTGGGCCATGCCAAACCCGCTGACTTCAGCGCGGGTGGGACCCAGATACTCTTCCTCCGCTGCGCCTCAACTGGAGATAGCCTCTTTTTTGTCGCCACCGGCGCGCGCAACCAGGGCCCGAACGTGGTGCTCGATTCCACCTTCCACGGCGATGGCCATATCCAACCGCATCAACGCTGGTCCACCGCCATGCTGGTCGACAACACGCGGGTCCCGGACGGCGGAATCGACTTCATGAATCGCGGAGAAATGGGCTCCGGCCACGGCTGGACCATGGCCTGGGGCGTGGTTTGGAACAGCACCGCTAAAACCTTCATCATTCAAAATCCGCCCGGAGCGATCAACTGGTCCATCGGCAGCACCGGCGACGAAATCACAGCGCAAATGCCGAACTATCCCAGGACGAAGCTTCCTGACCTGCCGCAAGGGGAAATCATTTCGCCGGACAAACGTGTGCGGCCCGCAAGCCTCTACCGGGAACAACTCCGGGAGCGCCTCGGAGACTCCGCGCTGCAAGCGCTGAATCCAATTTGAGCGAGTAACTTCCTCGTACCGCTCTCGGGGATAGGCCATGCGGATTCACCCCGCACTTCCGATTGAGCGATGTATAACGGCCATAGTTCTCCTCGATATGAACACCTCACGTAGAGATTTTCTGAAAACCTCAGCTCTCGTCGCCGGTTACGGCATACTCCCGCCCTCCATTGCGCGTGCCGCGACAGCGGATGCAATTGGCGCGCCAACCGTGCAGAGGCTCGAAGCCGGATGGGAGTTCAACCGGACCACCTTCGGAAATCCCTGGGAAATGTGGAGCCTTCACGCGGCAGGCTGGAGTCCGGTCCAGCTTCCGCATTGCTTCAACCATTACGATGCCTGCGACCCGGACACGCCCGCGTATCGCGGCCAAGGCTGGTATCGAACTAAAATCGACCCGATCAACCCGTATCCTGGCGGCCGCACGCTGCTGCACTTCAGCGGAGCCGGCCAGCGTACCTCCGTGTATGCCGGCAATACTCTGATGGGGCACAACACCGGCGGCTATAACGAATTCGTCGTCGATCTCACGCGCGCGGAACGAAACTCCCACGGAGAAATTCCATTAGCCGTTTTATGTGACAACTCTCGCGACATCCACGCCATCCCTTCCGACGTCAGCGACTTCAATCTTTACGGCGGAATCTATCGCCACCTCCGCCTCGTCTATGTCCCTGCTATCGCAATTGAGCTTCTGCACATCAAGACAGATGTCACGCCGGGGAAGCCCGTGCAGTGCTCCGTGCTGGCGCGGCTCTATAATCCAGAATCGCTCACCGCTCCGCTGGAGATTTCCGTGGTGTTGACCGCCCCGGACGATTCAATCGCGCATTCTGAAAACGTGACCCTGCAACCCTGGGACGGACTGCGCGAGCTTGCACAGTTCACGATTCCAAACCCGCGGCTCTGGTCGCTGTCCTCGCCCGCGCTTTATCAGTGCCGGCTTGCGCTCCGCAGCCAGTACGGAGAGCAGGCCAGCACACAGCGCTTTGGCCTGCGCCACATCGAATTTCAGGAGCACGGCCCGTTCTTCCTGAACGGAGAAAAGCTCTTCCTGCGCGGCACGCATCGCCACGAAGACCACGCTGGAGCCGCCGCCGCCGTTCCCGACGACATCACCCGACGCGAGCTGCGCATGATCCGCGACATGGGCGCGAACTTCATCCGGCTCGCGCATTATCAGCAGTCGGAGCTGGTGCTTGATCTCTGCGACGAACTCGGCCTCATCGTCTGGGAGGAACTCCCATGGTGTCGAGCCGGAGGAGGCGACGCCGCGCTCCGCGCCAACGCCCGCCACCTGCTCCAACTCATGATCGAGCAGCACTACAACCACCCTTCCATCGTCTTCTGGAGCCTCGGCAACGAGGAGGACTGGCCGGGCATCGATCCCGGCGACGGCCAGGTTACGGTTCCCGAACTCATGCGGCAGCTCCAGGACATTGCCCACAAGCTCGACCCCTCACGCTACACCAGCTTCCGCCGCTGCGCGCCCGCCATGGACATCCCCGACGTTTACTCCCCGTCCATCTGGTCGGGCTGGTACAGCGGGCGCTATCAGGACTACGAAAAGACGCTCGAAGGCTATCGCAACAAGGTCCGCCGCCTCCTCCACATCGAGTGGGGCGCCGATTCCCACGCCCGCCGCCACGCTGAAGAGCCATACGGCGAACCCGATCCGCCATTTGTACCATCCACAGATACAAATGCGGCACAGCCGCCGCAACTCCCGCTGGTCAAACACGCCGACTGGTCCGAAACCTATGCCTGCGACCTCTACGACTGGTACTTGAAAACGCAGGAGACGCTTCCCTGGTTCGCCGGTTCCGCGCAATGGATATTCAAGGATTTCAGCACGCCTCTGCGTCCGGAGAACCCCATTCCGCGCGTGAATCAGAAAGGCCTCGTCGAGCGCGACCTCACATATAAGGAGGGCTACTTCGTCTTCCAATCCTACTGGGCCGAAAAACCAATGGTCCACATCTACGGACACTCCTGGCCGGTGCGCTGGGGCAAGCTGGGCCAGCCGCGCCTCGTCCGCGTCTATTCCAATTGCGACTCCGCTGAGCTTTTCCTAAACGGCAAATCCTGCGGTGTGAAAACCCGCAACTCACAGGACTTCCCCTGCGCCGGCCTGCGCTGGAGCATCCCCTTCAACGAGGGCATGAACGTTCTACGCGCCGTCGCGAAAAATTCCGGTGCCAGTTTCGCGGACGAAATTCATTTCACGTTCCAGACCACACCCTGGGAAGCGCCAGCCCGTCTGCTGCTTGCGGAAAAATCCCGCACGCCGCAGCTCATCACTGTTGAAACCAAGCTTGTTGATTGTCACGGAACCCTGTGCCTTGACGCCCGCAACCGCGTGCGCTTCACCCTCGCCGGTCCCGCCAGGTTCAACGATAATCTGGGAACCTCAACCGGCTCGCGCGTCATCGAGGTGTACAACGGACGCGCGGAAATTTCCTTCATCCCGGGAACGCAGCCATCCGTCATCGGAGTCGCAAGCGAGGGGATTGCCGAGTCCCTTTTGAACGTAGGAGTTTAGCGACCGTTGGGCTCTGCCTGAAGCATTCCGTGCGGAGATTTTGAACAGCGCGTCAGGTTCTTTCATCGCGGGACCAGAGTGTTGGTGGGCAGGGAAACAACATCGTCGGATTCGGTCCCGTCGCCGAGGCCGCCGTAGCGGCGTTCGCGCCGCTGGTAGTCCTCGATGGCCTCCAGCATGTGGATGCCGCGGAAGTCGGGCCACAGGCGATCCGTCACGAAAATCTCCGCATACGCGATCTGCCAGAGCAGGAAATTGGAGATGCGCATTTCGCCCGAGGTGCGGATGAGCAAGTCAGGGTCCGGCATATTGGCCGTGTAAAGGTGCCGCTGGATATCCTGCTCGGTTACGTCTTCCAGGCGCAGGTCCTTGCGTTCGATTTCGGCGTGCAGAGCCTTGAAGGCATCCATCAGCTCGGAGCGCGCGCCGTAGTTCAGGGCCAGCGTGAGGACGGTCCCGGTGTTGTGGCAGGTGGCTTCGGCGGCCCACTCCATGCGCTCACGAACGTCCGGCGCCAGTTCCTGCGTGCGCCCGATGTACTGGATCCGGACATTGTTGTCGTTCATGCGCTGCACGTTGTTGCTGAGGTAGGTGCGGAGCAGGCGCATCAGAAAGCTGACTTCAGCTTTGGGTCGCTTCAGATTATTTTCGAGCGAGAAGGCATACAGGGTAAGCCAGGGAAGCCCGATTCGCGAGGCGGTCTCGACCACGTATTGCACCGATTCGGCGCCCTGCTGGTGACCGAGGAAGCGCTTGAGGCGGCGCTTGCCGGCCCAGCGGCCATTCCCGTCCATAATGATGGCGACGTGCTTGGGCAGGCGCGAGGGATCGAGGCGGCGATAGAGCGCCAACTCGTCCGGCGGCAGTTCGTGGACGCGACTGAAATTGAGAGACAACGGCATGACTCTAATCGACCGTAGCACGGCGGGCTGGGCAGCCGCAATGCGCGGCTGGCGCGGGGTTATCGGGGGCGAACCATGTCGAAGCGGTCGCGAGTACGAGTATAGGTGGGCCCGCCCATGCGTCCAATGGCACGCAGTTTTTCAGGATCGATTTTGTAGCCATCTCCGCTTTCCAAAAGGACAGCTTCATCCACATGAAAGCGCAGCACATCGCCAAAGATGACGGTGTTGGCGCCCCCAGCCGGGTTGGGGATGGGCAGAGTCTGGCGCAGGCGGCACTCCATTTGCGCGTGACTCTCAGCGACGCGCGGCGGCCGGACCAGTTCGCTGGCCTGCGGCGTCAGCCCGGCGATCGCGAATTCGTCGACCTCCGGCGGGACTTCGGCGGAGGCGAGGTTCATCTTCCCGGCGAAAGGCTCGGACACGATGTTGACCACAAATTCCTGGGTTGCCAGAATGTTGGTCAGCGTGTCTTTGGCGGGGCGAGGCCCGGAGCGATGCGCGGCGACAAAGCAGATGACCGGAGGGTCTGCCGAGCAGCCCGTGAAAAAACTGAACGGAGCAAGATTGCGCCTTCCCTGCGCGTCCACGCTGGAGACAAAAGCGATGGGGCGCGGCACCACCATGCCGATCAGCAGCTTATAGAGATTGGCGGGCGAATCCTTTGCCGGATCGTAATGCCGCATGAATTCCTGTCGGGTTGAGGGTGCGGCGGGCACACCCATGCGATGCGCGGCATGAATGCGCCGGTTGTGTGGGCCCAAGGTCG
This sequence comes from Acidobacteriaceae bacterium, assembly GCA_049680085.1. Taxonomy (GTDB): domain Bacteria; phylum Acidobacteriota; class Terriglobia; order Terriglobales; family Acidobacteriaceae; genus Silvibacterium. Next base: position 5,089 of record JBAUHD010000025.1, on the reverse strand, counting down.
CGGGGGAGGACCCTGGGGAGGCTGATCGGCGCGGCCCTAGGCCATGCGCCGGACGCGCCCCGATGCCATCTCCCGGACATGATTGAGGAACATAGCCCGTTGCAGTCCGTCCAGGCTGGCCGCCATGGATGCGATTTCGGCCAGGAAGGGATCGGACATAATGGCGTGAACTTCGGAGTGGCGGCGACTGCGGGCGTCGCGCAGAAGGACGCACATATCCACGACCAGCGCGTTGGCCAGCCGCTCGAGCGAACTGAGCGTGGGAACGGCCTTGCCGTTCTCAATTTTCGAGATGTAGGTGCGGGGAACGCCCATGCGTTCGGCAAGTTGGCGCTGGCTGAGGCAGCGCGAAGCGCGAATCTCGCGCACGGCGCGGGCCACGTTGATGCCTTCGTCTCCGGATGGGGGCGCGGGCGTCACCAGTTGTGGTTCGAGCGGTTCGGGTTCTTCGATTTCCAGCGGCTTGTGACAGCGGCGGCAGAGTGAATTGATCGTGCGAAATTGCACCAGACTGCAGTGTTCACACCGCAGTACTTCCCGTGCCTCGATAATTGCCAGATTAGTTGCCATGTTTATTACTACGGAGCGCCAGAGCAGGACTCTCCAGCGAAACGGAAAACGTGATAACCGACTCGCTATTTGTGAGATTGCATCGGAGGTAACTTTCTTGTCAAGCGAAAACTGGGGCGAAGACGGGAAAAAGCAGGAAATAGTCCCAAGAAAACCGAATTAGAAATGAAAGCGGTAACGCAGTTCCCCATAAATCTGCCGGGGCGCATTGAAGTGAAACCCTCCAAACGTCAGGCTGTTGTCGAGCAGCACCCGCGTGTTGGCCACATTGAGCGCATTCACCGCCAGCGTGTATCGCTCGCCGAATTGCCTCCCCAGACTCACATCCGCGGTGGTGTGCGCAGGCAGATAATCTGCCGCGTAGGGAGACGGAGGGTCCGTGAATCCGTTAGCGAAACCCGACCCATAGTACACGTTGAACGAGCCGTAGGCCCGCCAGGGAAGCTTGGCGTTCATGCCCACGTTCAGTGTGTTGCGCTGGTCGTGGTCGAGCGGCTCGTAGCCCGAATCGGCTTCGCACGCGGCGGGGTCATCGGGCGAATAGCAGATGAGCCCGCCGCTAATCGCCCCGCGCTGTTTGGCGATCTGGTTGGAATAGGCGAGGTGAAATTGCCCAAACCGCCAGGATCGCGGCGAACTCAGCGTCGCCTCCCACCCCTGAATCAGCGCGCCGTCAATGGTGACGGGAATAAAAATACTCGACTCGCCAATGTTGCTGTGGTCGAGAAAATTGTTGGCCCTCGTCTGGAAGGTGTCGGCGTCGAGCAGCCATCCGTGGAGCGGAATCTGCACGCCGAACTGGTGCTCCTCGTCGCGCTCGCCGCGCAGCGGAACAAACGTGGTGTTGGCACCGTTGGCGTAGGCCAGCCCCGGTCCGGATAGGCTGGTGAGCGGCGGCGGCTGATACGAGTGTCCGTAGAATCCGCGAAACACCCACCTCAGCTTCGGCACCTGGACGGCCGCGCCCAGACGCGGGGCAATCGCGTCCTCGCTCACCGCTCCCTCAAAGTGCGACTGCCGCACGCCTGCCATCAGCGTGAGCCATGCGACCGGCTTGTACTTGTCTTCGATCCATGTCTCTTCCACGCCTCCGGCGAGGTTCTGACGCTGAGAAAAATCCGGGGAGCTGCCGTCGTTGAACTTCACGCCGAACCCATCGGCCTCGCGCTGGCCATATCCATACAGCCCCGCGCTGATCGAGTTCCCGGCGATGGTGGTCGTGAAGGAAGATTGCAGCCCCGCGTAATTGCCGGTCTGGTCGGAGGTGGTCGCGTTGGGGAAGTCGTCCGTATGCGGTTCGTACTTTGCGCGGTTGAAGTGGTAGAAGGGCGAGACCTGAAGCATGGTCGATTCGCTGTAGGTGTGAATCCAGGAGAAGATGGCGTAGCCGTCAGTCTCGTGCTCGCCGTCGCGCAAGCCGCTGGAGTCGTAAAGCTGGTTCTGCCAACTATTGGGGTCCGGATCGTACGGTATCTGGTAATAGTCGGCCCTCAATTGCGAGGCCAGGCGAAGCTGATTGTGCGCGTCGGGGTTGTCGATGAGCGAGACGAAGCCGCCGTAGCCGTTTTCCGCGTCGTGAACGGGCCGCTCGGCTGGCGGTTGCAGCCCGTAGTTGCTGCGGTTACCGTTCGCGCTCACGTACCATGCGAATTTCTCTGAGTGGTTGCCGAGGCTCACCTGATCGTTGGTCTGGTAATCGTTGCCCAACGTCACGACCAGCTCGCCTTCGCGGTCGCGCTCAAAGCCGCTGCGCGGCACCACGTCGAAGATGCCGTAGGTGCGGTCGCCCAGATCGGCCTCATAGCTGCCGCGCTCCGTCTCGATGTAGTCAATGTCCTTGGGGTCGATCTGCGGGGCGATGTTGCTGGCGATATTCGTGTTCGGCAGCGGCACGCCGTCGATCAGCCAGCTTACCTGGTGGCCTCCGCGAATATGCAGCATGTCGTGCGTCATGTAGGCGCCGGGGACGTAATCGGTGATCATGGCCAGGCTGTTCGTGCGACTCGCACCCGGCGTGCGGGCGATCTCCTCGCGGCTGATCAGCGTGGAAGGAGTCGCGGAATCGGGGTTCGTGACCTCGGGCTGCGCCATCACCGTGGTGGATTGCTCAAGGGTGGCGACGGCGAGCTGGAAGTGCAAAATATCCGACGAATTGGAAGCGACCGTGATTCGCTGCTCGACAGGCTCGAATCCTGGCGCGTCGATGGCAACGCGGTAATCACCCAGCGGGATGGAAAGAAGCCGGAACTCTCCGTCCTGATTCGTTACGGCGGTCTGGGAAAAGGCCGAGTGCGCCGCGCGCAGAGTGACGCGCGCATTGGTTACGGGACGATGATGAGGATCGTGCACAATGCCTTCGACCTTGCCGAAGACTGTTGCCCAGGCGGGAGCGGCAAGCGACAGGCAGAGTACAGCGGCAAAAAGGCAGAAAACGGCTCCGAATCTTCTGGTCAAAACAAAGCCTCCTCGCCGCGACGCAAGCGTGCGGCGAATTCGTATCAAAGGTGGTTACGAATGAGGAGCGGATGCCGACGGCATCGTGCTCGCGTGGAACGGTGGCTCAGGCGATGAAAGCGGGAGGGCCGCGCTTCTGGCGGGCGCGGTCAAAGGAGACGCGCTGCCGTGCTTCCACCTGCGCGGACACGGCGGGATGCCGCGTCACTCCGGCAAAGATCGAGGCGGAAGGAGAAGGCGTGAACGAGGGAAGAACAAGAACGGCCGGCGGCATTATGGAGTAAGGGCATTTTTGCCAGACGATGGGCGCAGACGAGTCACGCGACGAACCCATGCTCATCACGCAATGGTGCTTGCCGTTTCTGCGGCAGCACGCGGGCACGCTGGCCGCCGTCCCCTCCGCGCCAAAGAGCGGCATCGTGAAGGGCAGCGCAAAAAGCATCAGGAGCGAGATGGCCAATATTCGGCGCACATAATCATTATTGCAGATGACGCGCACCGGGCCGGAGTTGAACGCAGCGTTGAAACCGCTCATATCAGCGATTTTTGTAGTAGGATACGACTTCAATCGTGCCGTAAGCAGAGAAAAATTAACGGGGCTTCGGCCCTGAGTAATGACTTCCTCGTCGGACAATTTCTAGTGGCCTGTCCCTCAAGTTACCTACATAACTTCGAGTGACCTGTCCCTCAAGTTGCTTACATCGCTTGTCATCCCGACCGGAGCGCAGCGAAGTGGAGGGACCCGCTTTTTCACTACCTGGTCGCTGCAATTCATCCGGTTATTCAGGTTGCGAACTTTAGAGGCTTGAATCTAGTCTCCCGAGTAGTAGCCCTGCCGGGCCTGGATGTAGAGATCCTTGCTCTTCGCCGTCAGCGCGATCCGGTGAAATCCGCCGTAGTTGCTTTTCTTGTCCGGCGTAAAACTCAGCCAGTACTGCCCGCGCAGCCCGCCCGCAAGCGCCGAATAAATCTGATCGACGGAATGCTTTTTGCCCACTTCGAACAGGTATCCGCCAGTTTCGCTGCAAATCTGCTGAAGAATTTTTCTGCCGTCGGTGCGCGAGCCTTCGGTCGGGCGACTGGGGCGGCTCCCGCCGCCGCCGCCTGTGCCTGGCCAGCCTCCGCCGCTGCCTGGATAGCCTCCTCCTCCTCCTCCGGGCCATCCGCCCACGCGCCCGCGCCGCTGGCCGGGAGATCCGCCGCGGTTGCCGCGCTGCTCCTTGCCTTTGAAGTAAATCGCATACACCGCAGTGTTGGCGCGCTGCGCGGCCTCGATGGTCGAGAACAGCGAGACCTTGCTGCCGCGGTCCACTCCGTCGGTGAGGACAATCAGCGCCTTACGGTCCGGCTGCTTTTTCATCAGTTCCGTGGAGGCAAGATAAATCGCGTCATAGAGCGTTGCCCCCGCTCCGCCGAGGCGCGTCCCGCCGCTGGAATCGTTATCGGCGCTGGTATTGCGCGACTGAGGCGTTCCAAGCTGGCCGAGCGCCGCATCCAGTTTGCCTTTTTCCTTCGTTGCATCCGCCAGTAGATCAACTTCACCGGCAAACTGAATCAGAAACGCTTTCTCGCTTGGACGGCTCTGCGAGCTGGTAAGCATCGTGTCAACAAAACGCTGAGTGGCGGCGCGCTCATCCGCGAGCGTGTTGGTCGGGCCCGTGCCCGTTTCCACCAGCAGCCCCACGGTCAGCGGCATCGCGGCCGCGCTGCGCAGGGATTGAATCGGCTGCGGGCTCCCGTCCACCGTGAGCGTCAGGCCGTCGGGGGTGAGGCTGGGGACAACATCACCGCCCTTGTTGAAAGCCGTCACGGCAAATGAAACCGGGTTCGCGTTTGCGGAGACGGCGTTCGGGCTGGTCGAGGCACTCTGGCCCCGCGCCGATCGCGGGCAGGCCAGCAGAGGCGCAACACAAAAGGAAATCGCCAGGAGTGCGGGGCGGAAGATCGTCATAAGGGAGTCAACGCGCCCTGAAAAGAGCGCACCCATTAGACGGAATTAATTCTGAATAATATGCGTTGAAGCCAGAGTATTTGGAGCGGGGGCCGCGGGGGCCGGCGTTTTTTC
>JBAUHD010000024.1:0-5104 GCA_049680085.1 Acidobacteriaceae bacterium | reverse complement strand
GCAATCGGCAGCATGGCGTTGGCCGCCGCCAGCAGCGCCACTCCCCGCACCTGCCCCAGCTTCAGCGCCGACTTTGCATTGATGGAATAGAACACTTCTTCAATGGCCACCACGTCGGGACGATGCACTTCCAGCATCGCCGTCAATTCGGAGTAAACCCGCGCCAGCCGCTGCTCCAGCGGAGCCTTTTTCGAGAGCCGAATGCCGCCCGCCCCCAGCGACAGCAGGCGGGGACTCCGCTCGGCATCATTCCACTCGACAACGCCGTAGCCCGTAATCTCCGTTCCGCAGTCGATGCCGAAGACGCGCATGGCAGGAGTGTACCTCACACGCCTCGCGCCGGATATTTACTTTGAGATTCCTTCCAGCGGCGAGCTCGCCGTGGCATAAAGCTTGCGCGGCATCCGGCCCGCTAGAAAGGCCTCGCGCCCGGCCAGCACCGCGTGCTGCATGGCGTCCGCCATCAGGATCGGGTTCGCGGCTCCGGCAATCGCCGTGTTCATCAGCACGCCGTCAGCTCCCATTTCCATGGCCAGCGCGGCGTCAGAAGCCGTGCCCACGCCGGCGTCCACGATCAATGGGACCTCCGTAATCTTCTCGCGCAGAATCCGCAGCGTGGCGCGGTTCTGGATTCCAAGTCCGCTGCCGATGGGCGCGGCCAGAGGCATCACCGCCGCCGCTCCGGCGTCAATCAATCGGCGCGCAAACACAATGTCGTCCGAGGTATAAGGCAGCACCGTAAAGCCTTCCTTCACCAGCACCCGCGTCGCCTCAAGCGTTGCTTGAACGTCTGGATAGAGCGTCTCCCGGTCCCCGATGACTTCCATCTTCACCCAGTCGGAAAGCCCCACTTCGCGTCCCAGTCGCGCCGTGCGAATCGCCTCCTCCGCCGTATAACATCCGGCAGTATTGGGCAGCAGAAAATAACGCTGAGGATCAATAAAATCCAGCAGCGATTCCTTCGACCGGTCAAGGTTCACGCGCCGGACCGCAACGGTTACGATCTCCGCGCCAGAGGCCTCGATAGCCGCCTGGGTTTCCGCGCCGTCCTTGTACTTGCCCGTGCCCACAATGAGCCGCGACTGAAAGGCTTTGCCTGCGATAACGAGGGGTTCCATGGCTTTATTGTAGTGCTGTTTTTACCAGATGGTCTTCACCGTCTGCGACCGGCGGATATGGCGGTCGGCGGTGATAAGGGCAAGCCCTTCGATGATGGCTGTTGCGGCAATGATTCGATCCATCGGATCATTGGGAAACTCAGCCGGAAGCCGCGCGGCAGCAAGAGAGATCGCCATGGTTGGAGCAATCGCGCGAACATGGGTTTGCAATCTTCTAAGAAATTCACCCGCGGTTAAAACACTTTGAATCCGCCCGCGATGCAGGGCCCTTGCAATCTCGTAAAAGCTCACGCTGGAGATGGCGGGGAGCGAATTCTCCGAACTGGATTGCTTTATGATTTTCGCCGCGGCGGGCGACAAGCGCTCCGGATCAAGAAGTAACCAGACCGCCGCATGTGTGTCGAGCAAAATCATCGCTTTTTACGATCACGATCCGAAGGAAAGATTTCCTCATCCCAATCCTCCGGAGGAGTAATCGGCTCAACCAGGTCGCCCGTAATCACCGCGACTCCCCGCATCGCGCCGAAGATGCTGCCCGTATCCTTCTTTACCGAAACCAGCTTCGCCATCGGCTTGCCATGCTTCGTGATGATGACCTCTTCCTTGAACTCGTAGACCTCATCAATCACCGACAGGCATTGCGCCTTGAATTTTCCCGCCGCCATGGTTTTCATCGTTGGCTCCTACATATGACTATGGTCATAATACCATGGTCACACTTGCTCCCTCACGCCCCGTACCCGCGCACCCACTCCACAATGCTCCTCACCGCAATCCCGGTTGGACCTTTGGCAATCCACGGTTTGTCCGCGTCCAGCCAGGCCATTCCGGCGATGTCCAGATGCACCCACGGCGTCTCGTCCACAAACTCCTTCAGGAACATCGCCGCATTCGTCGCCCCGCCATAGCGCGTCAGCCCGGTGTTGCGGATATCCGCGATCGATGACACAATCTGGTCGCGATACTCGTCCTCCACCGGCAGCCGCCAGAATTTCTCGCCCGACGTCTCCAGCGCCCGCGCAAACCGCTCATAGGCTGGCTCATCGTTCGAGAACACTCCGGCGTTCACCTGCCCCAGCGCGATAGCCACCGCTCCGGTCAGCGTGGCCGCGTTGATCAGGTGCGTTGCGCCGAGCTGCCGCGCATAGAAGAGCCCATCGGCGAGCACCAGCCGTCCTTCAGCGTCCGTGTTGAGGACCTCGATGGACTTGCCGGACATCGCGATCTGCACATCGCCCGGCTTCTGCGCCTTGCCCGATACCATATTCTCCGTCGCGCAGACCACGCAGAGAACCCTGACCTTCGGCTTGAGCTGCGCGATGGCGCGCATGGCGGCAATCATCGATGCGCCTCCCGCCATGTCGTACTTCATCTTTTCCATGCTGTCGGCGGGCTTCAGTGAAAGCCCTCCACTATCGAAGGTGATTCCCTTGCCCACCAGCCCAAGCACGGGTTCAGCGGGCGCGTCCGCCGGCTCATAGCGCATCACAATCAGCGCCGGAGGCTCGTCCGACCCTTGCGCCACGCCCAAAAACGCTCCCATCTTCAACTCGCGCAGCTTCTCCGCACCGTGCACTTCGCACTTCAGCCCGAACTCCGCCGCCATCTCCGCCGCGCGCTGCCCAAGAATCGTTGGAGTCATCCGGTTACTCGGCTCGTTGATGAGCGTGCGCGCGAAGTTCTGCGACTCGGCAACAATCGCGCCCTCGCGCAAGCCGCGGCTCACGGCTTCCTCATCACCCACAGAAGCAAGGACCGCCAGCGAAGCGATCGCCGAGTCTTTCCGGTCCGTGCGATACGTATCCGAATCAAAATCCGCGACCACCGCGCCTTCCGCAATCGACCGCGCGCTCGCCGCCGCGTCAAAATTCGCCGGCGAAAGTACCGCCAGAGACCGCCAGCCGCGCGCCTTTGCGAACCTGACCGCCGCTCCCGCCGCCTTTCGCAGATCGTGAATCGTCGCCTTCGACGACGCGCCCAGCCCAACCACGAGCAGGCGCGCGGTCTTCAAGTCCGCGGGGCCGTGGAGCAGCAGCGTCTCGTTCGCCTTCGCCTTGAATTCCCCGCCGCCCAGCGCGAGGCTCGCGGCACGCTTCACGCTCTCGTCCGCAGTCAGCAGCGCCACGTCGGGCTTCGTGTTCTCGTCTTTGCTTGTGTTTTGATCGGCGGCAAACACCACCAGAAGATCAGCGTCCGTCTGGGCGGGCGCAGTGCGTGCGAGTTCGAGTTTCATCAGTCCACTTTCCAGCGCGGAAATTCACTCTCACCATTCTATGTCGATGGCTGCGAAGCGAAGGCGCACAGAGAACGCGGCATGAAATCAAAAGGCGCGCTTACGGCTTTGGCCCCTCGTCCTTCGGGCTGGACCACCCTCCCGGAGGGGCCACAAAGTTTCCGATTTCGGTGGGTCCCCAGGTTCCCGGCTCGTAGACGAGCGGCTTGGGCGGAGCCTTCAGCAGAGGGTCCAGAATTCGCCACGACTCCTCCACATAATCCTCGCGCGCAAACCAGGTCATGTTGCCGTTCATGGCGTCCTGCAGCAGCTCCTCGTAGGGGAGAAGGTTTTCCGACCCGCAGTCCTCGTTCACTTTCAATTCCGTCATGCAGCCCAGCAGCCGGTCGCCGGGCTGTTTTACCGAGCCGCCAATCGCCGTTTCCGGGTTTGGACTCAGCCGGAAGCGCACGTAATTCTGCGGCGTCAATTCTTCGGAAAACACCGGCGGCGTCTGCCGGAATTTCGCCACCACTTCGGTCGCCGTCGCGGCCAGCGACTTCCCCGTGCGGATATAAAACGGGACATCCCGCCACCGCCAGGAGTTGATGTGCAGCCGCAGCATTGCGAACGTCTCCACCTGCGAACCCGCCTTCACGCCCGGCTCATCCTGGTATCCCGCGAACTGGCCCAGGATCACGTCCGAGGGCTCAATCGATTGCGCGCTGCGCAGCACCTTGGCCCGCTCGTCGCGGATCGACTCCACATCCGGGCAAGGGGGCGGCTCCATGGCGATGTTGCTTACCAGTTGCATCAGGTGGTTCTGCACCACGTCGCGCAGAGCGCCCACGCTGTCGTAAAACGCGCCTCGCCCCTGAACGCCGAACTTTTCCGCCATGGTGATCTGCACGCTCTCAATGTACTGGCGGTTCCACAGCGGCTCCAGAAACGAATTCGCAAACCGGAAAAAGATCAGGTTCTGCACCGCGTTTTTTCCCAGGTAGTGGTCGATACGAAATATGTCCTTCTCGGCGAACACCCGATGAATGATGCGGTTCAGCGAGCGCGCCGTCTCCAGATCGCGCCCGAACGGCTTCTCCACCACCACCCGCGCGCCCGCCGCGTTGCCCGATGCCTTGAGCTTCTCAATCACTTCCGCAAACAAAGTTGGAGGAATCGCCAGGTAGTGCAGTGGATGCTTCGCGTCGCCCAGCTCCTTCCTCACCCGGTCGAAGGTGGAGGCATCGGCGTAGTCGCCGTCCACATAGCGCAGCCGCTCCAGCAGCTTGGGAAACCCGACAGGGCCAATGCCTCCGTGCTTCTCCACGCTGTCTCGTGCGCGCTCCCTGAACTGGTCCAGAGTCCAGCCGGACTTGGCCACGCCGATCACCGGCCCGTTCAGCAGGCCGCGCTTGGCCAGCCGCTGCAACGAGGGAAAAATCTGTTTGTAGGCAAGATCGCCGGTTGCGCCGAAAAAAACGAGTGCGTCCGATTTGGGCTGATCCATACGCATGATTCTATGCGATGAGATGCCGCCTCCCGCATCTAGTAAACTCGTTCTCAGCATGAAGCCGCGCTTCGTTTCCCTTCTGGCCGCCTGTCTCGCCATCGCATCGACCGTCCCGGCTTACAGCCAGGGCACGCGGTTGTGGTCCCAGTCCACGTTCGAGCAACTGGAGCAGGGCCGTCCCCAAGGCGTGGCGATTACCAGCGACGGACGCCTCGTCTCCGGCCCATCCACCGCGCTGGCCGCGACCACGCCGTCTACATATAT
>JBAUHD010000023.1:0-10682 GCA_049680085.1 Acidobacteriaceae bacterium | reverse complement strand
ATTGCATTCTCTCCGAGGCGCTGAGAAGTAACTTTGCTAGAGGTTGAATCATATCTGGGTGCAAACCCAGTTCTGGCTCCTCGATACAGACGAGCGGAGGAGGCTCAGGATGTAAAAGCACTACAAGCAGAGAGAGCCATCGAAGCGTGCCATCGGAGAGGCGTGATGCGGGTATTGTGATGCCGTTTGCTTCCTCAACACGCAGATCGACTAATCCACCTCGTATCGGCGTTAGAATATCTTTTGCACCGGAATAGAACATCTTTAGATGTGCCACGAGGTCGTCTTTTGCTCTCGGGTCAGCCCGAAGTATGTTTAGCATCAGACCGAGATTACTGGTGTCCTCTTCCAAGAAGTCGTTTTTCTGGCTCGCGCTATAAAGATCTCTTATCCCGGAATCTGGACCAAAGTCCCAATTCCTATAGAGGCGGAAGCTCCCTAGAAACCTTCCGAGGTACGTCACTTCTGGGTATTGATCCGGATCTTGTCGTTGAGAGAGTATCGATTGCTGGGTGTTGATTTCTTCGTGCTTGAGGGAGCGCGGCTTGCCATTTACGTTCAGAACTGGCTTGCCTTTATTGAAGTCGAAATAAAGGTACGGCTTCGTGTAGCCTTCGTCCGGCTTCTCGTTTTCGATCCGTTCGTCAACGATTTTCAGTTGGGCGCCAACTCTGGTGAACGACAACTGATAGGACAGCGTACTCTTAACCCCGATTGGGTCTGCCGTGAGCCGTATCGACGCAGTAACGGTCTTGCTCTTGGCTTTCCCCTTCCATAAGAGTTCGTCGATGCCGCCGCTGTCGCCGATCTCCGAAGCGAAATCTTTTGGGGTACTTCGCAGCAGCCCGATGACCTCAAATAAGTTCGATTTTCCGGAGCCATTGGGACCGACGAGTACATTGAGATTCCCGAGCAATATCTCTGGCGAACTGTCTCCGAATGACAGAAGATTGCTGATTTGCAAGCTCTTCAGTCTATTTTTCATGGTTGCATTGCCCCGTCTGAACATTTTTTGCTCAGGCAATCAATTTAACTACTTGCTCACAGCGAAATTTGATTGTAATCGCGCCCGCCTAAGAGAATACAGTTTCTCATCGCTGCGTTGAAGGCCTGGGTTCGTTCAGTCGCTTTCGTCGCCGAAAGAATTATTTGGACGAGTCGTTACTGGGGTTTTGCCTCAATTCTCCCCACCGTTTAGGATGGAGGGAGTAGGAGATTGGCCGGTTCGGCTCGTTTTGTGGCTGGGTGGGCTTTTTCTCTGAAACTTTCTTTCATGTCTACTATCCAAACATCAGGCAGTACCGAGCAGGTGCATCCCGACGTTCTGCTGGTTGAGCGGGCGAAGGGGGGCGATGTCTCGGCGTTTGAGAAGCTGGTGCGGCAGTATGATCGCCAGGTTTTCAGGATCGCCAACCACATCACGCAGAATCGCGAGGACGCCGAGGACGTGGTTCAGGACGCCTTTTTGAAGGCGTTTCAGAAGCTGGACCAGTTTCAGGGCAACTCGAAGTTTTACACGTGGCTGGTGCGGATTGCCGTGAACGAGAGTCTGATGCGGCTGCGGAAGCGGCGCACGGGCAAGATGGTGTCGATTGACGAGGACGTGCAGACGGACGAGGGGTCGATGCCGCGGGACCTGGCGGACTGGAGTCCGAATCCGGAGGCGCTGTATGGGCAGTCGGAGATGGGCGACATTCTGCGGAAGACGATTCAGGGGCTGCCGCCGGGGTTTCGCGTGGTGTTTGTGCTGAGGGACGTGGAAGGGCTTTCGACTGAGGAGACGGCGGGGGCGCTGGGGCTGAGCGTTCCGGCGGTGAAGTCGCGGCTGCTGCGGGCGCGGCTGCAATTGCGGGAGCGGTTGTCGAAGTACTTCCGCAAAAATGGCAAAACGGGTGGTGCGAAGTGACGTGCACGGAATTTCTGGCGCAACTGGACGAACTGATCGATGACGAAGTAGGTGTCGCGCTGCGGGCCGATCTGGAAGAGCATTTGAAGGAGTGCGACCACTGCGTGATCACGCTGAACACGACGCGGAAAACGATTGAGATTTATCGCAGCCATGAGCTGTATGAGCTTCCCGAAGAAATACGGTTGAGGCTGGAAGGGGCGATTCTGGCCAAGTGCCGGAAGTGCTGAGTGCTGGCCGCACGGGCGGCGGCTTCGCGCGGCCACTCCCGTTGGTCGTGAAGTGGAGCTCGACTTTCTTACTGATATAGTCGATAAGAGATGGCCTCGAAGGTGCAGATACCCGCGAAGACGCAGACCACATCGCATGGGTTCAATTATTCAGCTTTGATTGTGGGCTGGCTGGTGCCGGGGGCGGGCCATTTGCTGACCGGGCGCTGGGTTCGGGCGCTGCTGCTTTTCCTTTCTATCGGCGCGATGTACTGGCTGGGGATCGCGATGCAGGGCCAACTGTATGCGCCGAACACGGGCGACATTCTGGACATGCTGGGCTTTGTGGGCGACCTGGGGAACGGGCTGTTCTATGCCGTCGGTCGGATTTTCGACTTTGGGAACACGGCGGTGCAGCTGGCCACAGCCGATTACGGAACCAAATTCATTGTGGTGGCGGGGCTTCTGAATTTAATTTCGGCGGTGGATGCTCACAACCTCCGGATTGGCAGGAAGGCGTGATGTTCGCTCCCTCGCATTTTGTCGCGGTTCTGCTGTTCGCCACCTTCGCTTCAGTGGTGTTCGGGATCACGCAGCGGTCCACGCCGCAGGCGATGGTTCGGTATGGCGCGTACTGCTGGGCGCTGTTTGTGGGCGTGGTAATTGCTTCGAGCTGGGTCATGTTTCTGATTCGGCGGTAGCCACGAGCCCGAGCGTTCAGCGATCAGCGGTCAGCGTTCAGAAATGCGGGTCCCTCCGCTGCGCTCGCTTCGGTCGGGATGACAACGTGTAAAAGCCTATCGGCGTTTAATGTTCAGACAGCACTGCGGCTTCGCGGGCCATGCGGACCATGTCGGGGAGGCCGACGCCCTGGTAGGCGTTGCCCACCAAATACAATCCTGGAAAATTTGTGACCAGCGTTTCGAGCTTCGCCATGCGGCTGAGGTGTCCTACGGCGTATTGCGGCAGGGAATGCGGCCAGCGGCGGACGATGGCGAAGTGAGCGGCGGGCAGAGGGCCGAGGGTTTCGGCGAGGCGCTGCGAGGCAAGGGTGGTGAGGGCCGCGTCGGTTTCGTGGAGGAGGGTTGCGGCGGTGTCTGCGCCGAAGAACGCGCGCAGGAGGATGGCCCCGTCGGGCGCGCGGTAGGGAAATTTTTGATTCACAAACGTGCAGGCGAGCAGTTGCGGAGTGGCGGGGTTCGGCTGTTGAGGGACGAGGTATCCGAAGCCGGGAGGAATGCGGAGGTCGCGGGCCTGCTCCGGTGTGAAGGCGAGTGCGACGATGATGGCGGAAGTGGAGTCGATGGCGAGCAGGTTGAAAAACTCTTCGTCGAGTGAGCGCAGGAGGCGGCGCGTGGCGTGGGCCGGAGTGGCGAGGATTACGGCGTCGAAGAGTTCCTCGGCGTCGCTGAGGCGGATGCGCCAGCGCTGCTGCATTCGGTTGACGGCGAGGACGGGCTCGGAGAGGCGCACGGATTCTGCGGGCATGACGACGGCCAGGCGGTCGGTGAGCGTGCCGAGGCCGGAGCGCAGGGTGGTGAAGATGGCGTCCGCCGGCGGAGTGGCGCGGGATTGGAGCGCGGTGATGAGGCTGCCGTGCTCGCGCTCCATGCGTATGAAGGCGGGAAGGACGGCGCGCGCGCTCAGGGTTTCGATGTCGCCTCCAAAGACGCCGGAAAGCAGCGGCGCGGCGAGGGTGCGGGTGACTTCCTCGCCGAAGTGCCGGCGGACGAAGCCGGCGACGGATTCGTCTTCGATCTGGCGGAGCGCGGAGGCTTTGAGTTCTTCAGCGCGGGGGGGCTCGCTTTGGTAGGCGGTTCGCGCTTCTTCCGTGAAGAGCGGCGAATTCATAACAGCGGAGAGGTCTGTGGGAACCATCAGGCTCATGCCGCGGGGCATGGGGATGAGCTGGTTGCGCTGGAGTAGATATGTGACGCGTTGCTGGTCATTGGAGGGGATGATTTCGGATTCGAGGCCGAGTTCGACGGCTAATTCGCGGGTCCAGGGTTTTTCCGTGACCCAGGAATCCGGGCCGCATTCGACGATGAAGCCGTCGCGGCGAATGGTTTCGATGACGCCTCCGAGTCGGGGGGAAGCTTCAAAGAGCGTGAATTCGGCCTGGGAGTCGCGCGCGAGTTGGTAAGCGGCGGAGAGGCCGCTGAGTCCGCCTCCGATGATGGCGATGCGCTTCGCGGTGCGCTTCATTGCTTAGGACTCCACAGGCTGCCGAATAAGTCGATTCGGGAAGGGAAGCCATCCCTCGGCGGCGAAAGCCGCACTGATTTTAAGCTGCTTCATGGACGGGCTGAAGCCCGTCCCCTTCAAAGCTGATTTTTTCACAAACTGTTCAGGCGGGCGATGGCCTGGCGCGCGAGGTCGGCGAGGGCTTCGGTCAGGAGCGGGGAATCGTTGAGGGATTCGGGGCGCAGTAATTCGATTCCGAGGTTGGCGCCGAATTGGCGAAAAAGGATGTCGATGTCGTAGAGAATTTCGACATGATCGCAGAGGAAGCCAATGGGCTGGAGGATGACGCGGCGAAGGTTTTGCTGGTGAAGCGTGGTGAGGGTTTCCTCGACGGTGGGGCCGATCCATTCTCCGCCCGACACGCCTTGGCTTTGGAAGGCGAAGAGGCGTTGGTGTTCGGGAATTCCAACGCGCTCGGCGACCAGCGTTGCGGTGCGGCGGCATTCCGTTTCGTAGGGATCGGCGGGCGTGTTGGCGTCGCTCTGGAGCGTGCGGCAGGGAACGCTGTGGGCGGTGAAGAGGACGGGGGTGCCGGAGGTCCAGACGGCGCGGAGGCGTTCGGCGAAGGCGTCGGCGAGCCGGGAATGGTCGGCCCAGGTCTCGGTGAAGTCGACGGGCATGTCGCCGGATTCGGCGAAGACGGCGCGGCGGTAGAGGCCGACGCTGGTGCGGGAGTTTTGCGGGGCGAGGCAGAGGGCGACGAATTGGGTGACGCCGTCGGCGCGCATTTTGCGGACTACATCGGCGATGAAAGGCTTCCAGTTTCTCATGCCAACGTAGACGGGGAGTTGCAGAGCGTCGGACAGCCGCTGGCCTTGTTCGAGGGTGAGGCGGGTGAGCGGGCTGGGGCCGATGAGCGAGTAGCGGCGCCGGATTTCTTCGACAACCTGCTCCGGCAGCGTGCGGCCATGAGTGACGTTGCGCAGATATTCCGGAATTTCGTCGAGCGTATCAGGCGTGCCGTGCGCCAGCAGCAGGATCGCGATGCGTTGGCTCAAGCGCGTTTCTCCGCTGCGTATTCGTGGACGAAGCGGACGACCGCCTGCACGCTTTCGACGGGTGTTTCGGGAACGATGCCGTGGCCGAGATTGAAGATGTGTCCGGGACGGTTGGCGGCGTCGTCTAATATGGAACGGACGCGGTTACGAATAAATTCCGGCTCGGCGAAGAGGGTGATGGGGTCGAGATTGCCCTGGACGGCGCAGGCGTAGTCGAGCGTGCGCCATGCCTTGGCGAGCGGAGTGCGCCAGTCGAGGCCGAGCACGTCGGCTCCGGTTTCGCGCATGGCGGGGAGCAGGGTGGCGGTATCGACTCCGAAATAGATGACGGGCACGCCGAGGGATTGCACGTCGCGGATGAGCGCTTTGGTTATGGGCAGCACGAATTCGCGGTAGTCCTCGGGGCTGAGGGCTCCGGCCCAACTGTCGAATATCTGGAGGACGTCGGCTCCGGCCTCGACCTGCTGGCGAGCGAATTCGCGGAGCACGGTAGCGAGCTTTTCAAGCAATGCGCGCCAGGCGGCGGGCTGGCGATACATGAAGGTTTTGGTATGGACATAGTTGCGTGAGCCGCCGCCCTCGATCATGTAGCTGGCGAGGGTGAAGGGGGCTCCGCAGAATCCGATGACGCCGAGGCGGTCGCGGAAATGGGCGGCGACGCGGGCGATGGCTTCGGCGACGTAGCCAAGCTCGGAGGCGCGGTCGGTGCGGAGACTGGCGACGGCTTCGGGGGTGCGAATGGGCGCATGGATGACGGGGCCTTCGCCGGCCTGAAATTCAAATGCGAGCCCCATGCATTCGAAGGGCAGCAGCAGGTCGGCGAAGATGATGGCGGCGTCGACGCCGAGTTTTTCCGCGGCGGTGATGGTGACTTCGGCGGCGAGCGCGGGCTGCTTGCAGATTTCGAGAAGCGAGTGATGTTTGCGCACTGCCTGGTACTCGGCCATGTAGCGTCCGGCCTGGCGCAGGAACCATACGGGGGGGCGGTCCACGGGCTGGCGCAGGCAGGCGCGGAGCAGGCGGGTTGCGCCGGTGATGGGGGTTGTCGTTCGGGCTTCCGCACGATCTTCAGCAGGTTTTTTGAGCACAGGTGTCATGCAAATGGGGGCCAAAGATGAGGGTAGCAGGAAAGGCGAGCGTTCCGCGATCAGCGGTCAGGAGGGGTTCCGCTCTAAAAGCTGAGGACGGAGTGCAGGTAGAGGATGCGGTTGGACTGGACGTTGGAGAACTGTGTGGAGGAGAGATTGTTGGAGTGGCCAAAGAGAGGCGAGCCGAGAACGCCGATGGGCTGTCCGCCGTTGACATTGTTGAAGAGGTTTTGAAACTGCACGCCGAGGTTCCATTGAAAGCGGCGAGGGGCTTTTTTTCCGGGTGTGAATTGCTCCAGCCGCGGGCCGAAGGAGATGGTTCGTGAGAAGGCTCCGTTGAGCATGACAAAGGCCGGGGCTTTTCCGTAGTTGATGGGGATGATTTGCTGGCCGGGCATGGGGTGGGCGTCGAAGTTGCCCCATGCGGTGGGATAGACGCTGGGGCGGGTGAGGTCGGTGGCGAAGGCGGGACGGTCGTTGAACTGGGAGTCGCCGTTGAGGTCCTGCCCCACGGTGATGTTGAAGGGCGCGCTCGACTCAACGATGAAGAACGGGTTGGCGGTGAAGCCGAAGGGCAGATGGAGCAGGCCTCCGAGATAGGCGCGGGCGTGAATGTCATCGGCGGCGCGACCGTAGTCGGCGTTCAGGTCGTATTGGTCGGAAGGGAAACTGGTGGCGCCGGCGGTGTTGGCATCGCGCCCGCTAAAGAGGAAATATCCGTAGAGGATGGCGGGGGCGGTATTGTAGCGGGCGGTGATGTACAGCTCGTGACGCCGGGATTCGCCCTGGGACTGGTATTCGTAGATGTTTTGCAGAACGTTGAGGGGGCGTGTTCCGCTGGCGGGATCGTCGGGATTATAGGTTCCGGGAAGTGGAGCATTGATGTTGCGAGTAAGCAGCTGGTCAATGCCCCGGTACCAGGAGTAGTCGGCGTGGACAAAGAAGCGGCTGGAAAATTGCTTTTCGAGCCCGACGCTGGTCTGAAGCAGTGAGGGGGCGTGGAGGCTGGAATTGATGCGAAAGATGGTGGGCAGAGTGGCCGGGCCGAGCGCGTCGGGCGATGGCGGGTTGGGGTAGAAGTCGGGATTCTGCACGATGGATTGTTGTTGCAGGATTCCATTTTGCCGCGCGGCATTGAGGATGAGGCCGGAGGTGAAGCGCTGATAGAAGAGGCCGACTCCGGCGCGGAAGACGACGAGCGCCGGCTTGCCGTCCTTGTTGCCGATGGACCAGCCATAGCTGACGCGGGGGGCGAAGTCGGCGTGGTCGGGAATGCCGGACTGCGTTTCGAAGCGCAGGCCGGGAGTGAGGGTCATGGTGGGACTGAGCTTCCACTGGTCCTCAAAGTAGAGACCGAGTTCGGCTACGTTGACGGAGACTTGCGGGGTTCCGGCGGTGATGCTGAACTGGCTTGCGCCGCCGCCCTGGGCGCGAATCTGCGCGGGAGTGAGGCCGCTGGCGAGGCCTTGCTGCGTAATTTCATAGGCTGCAATCGAGGGGAAAATGAACTCGCCGTTGTAGCCGCCCGTTGAGAAATTGCTGTCCTGAATGTCGCGGAATCGTCCGCCGAAGAGGAGGAGGTGATTGCCGCGCAGCATCGAGACGTGATCCTGCAGCTCATAGTGCTTTTGCACGTCGCGCGCCTGGCCGAGGTTGTTGCCTCCTGCGTTGAAGGCTCCCTGAACGAGGAGGGTGGGGGCGAGGCTGTGAGGCAGGGAGCGTTCGGTGAGATGGATGAACTGGAAGCGGCTTTCGTTGACCAGGTTGGGGCCGTAGAGCTGGGTGTCGGTGAGGCGGAAGGTCTGTTCGAGGTGGCGGGTGTCGATGGCCTGCGCGGGCAGCGAGAGCTGGCTTTGGACCAGATTGTTCTGGACTTCGCGGTCAATGTCGTAGCGGAGGCTGAAGGACTGAATCTTGCCCGCCTGGAAGTCGATGCGCGGAGTCAACTCGGACTGCACCTGCGGGCTGGAGAGCGTCTGCGTGTAGGCCGGGCCGGTGGACGCAGTGATGGCGTGGATGAACGACTGTGTGCCCATGTTCTGCTGCGCCCCGGTGAGGAACCAGGAACTGCGCTTTGTGAGCGGGCCATTGATGCCGCCTTGCGCGAAGAACTGGGTGTAGGGCGGCTGCTGGACGACGTAGGGATTTTTGGAATTGAGCGGCGATTCTTCTCCAATCATCTCCAGGTTGCCGTGCAGCTTGTTTCCTCCGGGTTTGGTGGTGATCTCGATTCGCTCGGATCCGGGAGCTTCGTACTGCGCGGAGTAGGGGTCCTGATTCATGCGGATTTCTTCGATGGATTCCTTGGGCGGCAGGTGGTCGGCGGTGTAGCCGTCAATGAAAAATTGCGCGCCGGGGGAGCCGGCCATGGCGGTGAGCAGTTGCTGGAGATCGTGGGAGTTGGAGGGGAGTGCGTCCAGATCAGAGCCGCGCAGCACCACCGCTCCGAGGTTGTGGTCGGGGCTGGAGTCGAGTTGTTGTCCGGAGACGGAGATGTGCTGGCGATCCACTTCGATGGTGAGCTGGATGGAAAGCGTGAGGTCCTGGCCGGATTGGAGAGTGATGGCGCGCTGCTGGTCGCGGAAGCCCCTGGACTGGATGCTGAGCGAGTATTTTCCGCCGGAAAGGGAAGAGAAAAGGAATTCACCTTGTTGGCCGGAGATGACCGCGCGCGCGGGCTGCTTGTTGGAACGCAGCGTGACGCGCGCGCCGGAGACCCGCGCGCCGGAGGGGTCGGTGATTTGTCCGCGAATGGCGGCCGGAGTTGGCTGCGCGCGGGCCGCCGACCACGCAGGCCAGCAGGCCAGCAGGGCGAGCGCAAGGCGCAGTCCCGTCCATTGAGCGGAGCGAAAGAGAAGACTCATAGAAGATCAGCGCAGGGAAAGAAGAACAGAAATTGCCGGGGCGTTACGCCCTCTTATGTTTAGTTTGAATCGGGGGCGCGTCCGCATTGCAGGTGGGTTCGTCCGCGCTGGCGATTTCGGTTAACCTCTAACAATACTCAAATTCCGTCGATTGGCGGAAGATATTTTCGGCGATATTGAGGGGCGGAACCCGATGCGCAACGTCGGGCATCTTAATCACAAGTGAAGCGGAATTTTTACTGGATATGGTTTGTAGGCGCGGCAACGTGGTTTTTTGACGCCGCCCTCAGCCTGCACTATCACTCGGTTTTGGGCGGGCTGCTGGAAGTCGCGGTTTCGGCGGCCTTTCTTGCGATGGGGTTTTATATGAAGAAGAAACGGGACTTGCTGAAATCGGGGGAAATAAGGCGAGGGTCCGGGGCGGAGAAGCCGCCGGACCCTCACTGAGTGTGGATTTTCTACGAGCGGTTTTCCTTCTCCACCTGGGCCACGCATTCCTCAAAAATATCGAGCGCGACGGTGGCTTCCTGCTCATTGACGATGAGCGGCGGCGCAAGGCGGATCGAAGATTCGCCGCAGCCCAGGATCAGCAGGCCGCGTTCGAAGGCGAGTTCGACGATGCGGTCGCGCCAGGCCCCGACGGGTTCCCGTGACTGCTGTTCCTTGACGATTTCAATGCCGATCATGAGCCCGCGCCCGCGCACGTCGCCGACGATCTCATGTTTGGCCGGCCAGGTACGCAGCCGATCCAGCATTTGTCCGCCGATTTTTGCGGCGTTGGCCATGGCTTCGCGCTCGATGATGTCGAGGGTCGCCAGAGACGCGGCAATGGCCACTGGGTTGCCGCCGAATGTGGAAGCGTGCGAGCCCGGCTTCCAGTCCATGATTTCAGCGCGGGTCATGCAGACGCCGAGGGGCATTCCTGAAGCGATGCCCTTGGCCATGCAGACGATATCGGGCTGAACGCCGGTGTGCTCAACGGCCCACCACTTGCCGGTGCGTCCGGCTCCGGACTGAACTTCATCGGCGACCAGCAGAATGCCGTGCTTGTCGCAGATGCGGCGCAGCTCGCGCATGAAGATGGTGGGCGCGACCACGTAGCCGCCCTCGCCCTGAATCGGCTCGACGAAAATGGCGGCGACTTCTTCCGGCGCGAGCGTGGTCTTGAAGAGCTTTTCTTCGATGAACCGCGCGCAGCCTAGCGCGAAGGCTTCCTGCTCTTGTTGGCTGCCGCCGCTGCGGTATGTATTCGGATAGGGAACGTGAGTCACGCCGGGGACCAGCGGCGAAAAGCGGCGGCGCTGCTGCGGCTTCGACGCGGTGAGCGAAAGCGCACCCATCGTGCGTCCGTGAAACGCTCCGAAGAAGGCGAT
>JBAUHD010000022.1:0-1726 GCA_049680085.1 Acidobacteriaceae bacterium | reverse complement strand
AACCCGTCCCGTGTCGAGCGCGCAAACGGAGGCTGGTCGCGGTCCGCGACGACCGGCTCGGCCAGCGCGCGATCCAGGCTGTCCAGCAGAATTGCGGCTTCCCTGCGCGGCGTGCGCGCGGCAGCCGCCTCCCGGCGGACCACGCCTGCCGCTTCCTCATAGCTCAGAACCAGCGCATTGGAGGGCGCGTTCACATGGGCATTGTATGACGAACGAGAAAGGACGCCCCGCGAGGAGCGTCCTTTGGAGGGAAGACCCGCGCTGGCCGCTACCGCTTCCGGTACTTGGTCGTCTGCGTCGTTCCCAACTGTGCCAGAATGGCCTTGGCATCGTTGGCGAAGGGCCCGTCCGGCGCCAGGTCCAGATACTTCTGGTACGCTTCGGAGGTTCCCGGAGGCGCAATGATCTTCTGCGTCTTCGGGTCGACCGTGGCCTTGGTGATCAGCGACTTGCCTTTCAGGTAGTACGGGATGGGCTTGTTCGGGTCGGCGGCAATGGCCTTGTCGGCCGCCGTCACTGTCGCATCCGAGTTGCCCGCGCGGTCCATCATGATCGCCTCGTTGCCGAAGTACATGGCCGCGCCCTTCGGATCCTCCGTGGCCGCGGCTTGATAGGCAGCCTGGGATTCGGGAACCTTGCCCTGCGTGGCGTAGATCTCGCCGAGCGCGTTCTGGGCGGCGGCCTGCACATCAGGATTCGGCTTTTTCGCGGCCGCTTCCACCGCAATCGCCTTCTGCAGCGAAGTCACGGCGGCGTCCAGCTTCTTCTCGCCCTCCTGCGCCTTGCCCAGCTCCACCCACAGAACGGAAGCGTCGGGCTTGGCGGTCGTGTCGCGGGTCATCAACTGGTCCGCCTCCGCGTAGTTCTTGTTCTGGTTGTCCTGCCGCGCCTTGATCAAGTCGGCGTTCAGGTTCTTGATCTTCACGTTTTCCTGCTGGATGCCCGCGTTCTTCTTCTTCGCCTCGTCAAGCTGCTTCTTCTGTTCCGGCGTCATCTTGGCGATGTACTCGGGCCGCGAAAGGTCGAAGTCCTGCTGCGTGTTCTGCCCCGCGACCACCTTCACGCCGCGGAACTGGTCAATCGTCTGGTTCTTGTCGTTGTACAGCGTGAAGTCGTAGGCGCCCACGGCCACGTTGTCCCCGCTGTAGTCACCGTTGGCGTCGGTCTTAAAGGTGTACTTCACCTGGCCGTCCTGCATGAGCTTCACAGCCGTATTGGGAATCGCAACGCTCAGCGGATCCTGGGCGTGTCCGTGAACCTTGCCCGTTTGCTGGGCCATCATCAACGACGGCGCGGCCACCATAACCAGCACGACCGATAACAAAGAGGCCAGCCAGAGTTTTGTCTTACGCATTGGTTTTTCTCTCCTTCAGAATCTTAACCCCTTCGGCCTTCGTGCGAGCTATGAAACCGGGCGCGCATAGGGGATAGGGTCGGCCACGCCCGCCTCGCGGAAAGCGCGCAGCCGAAGCACGCAACTCTCGCATTCCCCGCACGCGGCCTCCGCGCTCGAATAGCAAGACCACGTTAAATGGAACGGAGCTTCCAATTCAAGACCCAGGACCACAATCTCCTTCTTGCGGAGATGGATGAGCGGGGTCGCAATTTCGATGCTTCCATCGCGCGTCCCGGTCTGGATAAGCCGCTGAAACGCCTCGTAATAGGCCGGACGGCAGTCGGGATACCCGGAGCTATCCTGCTCGACCGCGCCGATGAAGACCGTCCC
>JBAUHD010000021.1:0-4339 GCA_049680085.1 Acidobacteriaceae bacterium | reverse complement strand
ACACATGGCGTTGTCCGACTGCCTGCGGCAGTGGCCCTCCCGCTGGTCGGGAATTAGCTCTTTGTTCAAAGGCTCAGGGATAGGCGCGCGGACGCCGGAAGGCGTAAACCACGGCGAGCAGCGGCGTCGCGAGCAGGATTCCCCAGAACGGAATGACGAAGCCCAGCAGGATGGGCACGAAAATGGAAACCAGCAGGGGCACGCGATTGGCGCGCTTCATCAGCAGGGGCTGGAGCGCGAGCTGGTCCACAACGACGATGACCGCGTAGAGCCCCAGCACCAGTCCGAGCCGATAGAGGTCGTGCCCGCTGAAGAGCACGGCCAGCACTGGGAAGATCACGGTAATGACTCCGCCGAAGTTCGGAACGAAAGTCAGGAGACCGCCGATGAGCGCCCAGACCAGGGCCAGCGGGACATGCAACAGCGCGAGGCCGATCCACCAGAGCAAGGCCACGCAGAGCGCTTCGATGGTGACGGCTTTCCACCATCGAAAGAGCGCGTCGGAGGCGGTCCGGATGTGAGACTGGAACCTGGTCATGACACCTTTTGGCACGGGCGCTGGACGGCAGCGGCGTGACGCCGGAGTCCCGCCGCACCGGCGCTAGGCTTGAGCCGCAGTCGCATGCGCCAGGGAACTGGCCAGCGAGCACAGCGCCTGGCGAAACACTTCTCCGACCTGACTGGGTTGCCAGTTCCCCGAAGCCGATTTGCCGAGCGAGGCGGCTGAGGCCGCGTTGTCCCATCCCAGAATGGCGCGTTGGATAAAAACGATCCGCTGCGCGGCGGGCAGCCGGTTGAGCCACTCGCGCAGGGTGCGCCGGCCGGGTCCGCTGACCATTGCCGCCAACTGGCTGGAAGAGATTCCGGCGGCAGAGAGATCGTCGCTCTCGATGCACCCGCCGGCGGCGGTGGCGGAAAGGGCGGGAGCGTCGAAGGCGCGCGGGTCAGCCTGGGTGAGGCGGGCGAGGGCGGTCGCGACCAGATGCGTGCGGGCCGCGCCGACCGAAGCATCGGCGTCGGCGCAGGGATCGACCTCGGTGCGGGCGACAGCCGTCTCGACCGCCTCGACCGCTTGCGCTTCGTCTCCCAGCATCAGCGCGGCAAGCTGGTAGAGCTCGGCGGCGGCCTCCTGAGCCCTGGAGCGGCCCTTCTCGCAGTCGAGGTCCGATGATGAGCTTTCCTTGGTGATTTCTTCCATGATTTCTCAATCCTGAGGCAGCGGCGGCGCGGAGTCAACCGGGGCTGGAATGGGTGGGCTGAAGAGGCGCGGGTGGAGAGCGGCATGACCAGAAATGAGCCATGAGTCCGCGATTCCCACGCTCCGATTTGCCGCTGGAGGCGGCGTATCGTCCCATTTTGGGACAGACGCAACTGAGTGCATTTTCGCGGGAAAATGGCTAAATAGCGCATTTTTATGACTTTCTGGGAGCGTCGACAAAAAAAATACTTTCAAAAGTGAAAAAAGTCGTGCTTTTCTTCAGGAACCGTACTAAAGTCATCCGAAGAAGTGCAATTTTGCGTGCAAAATTGCCAAACCCGTGGTATATGGGTCGTGCTTTTTAACCCCGCGCCGGTTGCGCCAATTCTCAGGAGAATCTTCTAATGTCCAGGGCTTCCTTCCGTTCTGTTTCTATTGCCGTCCTTGCTGTGGCAACACTCGCTTTTCTGCTGGTGCTTACAGTGCCGGGCCATTTTGTGGCTACCACTGTTGTTCCTCCGCCGATGCTACCCCCGCCGAGCCACCTTACCGCTACAACCGTCGTCCCGCCGCCGATCCTGCCGCCGCCCAGCCATATGGTCGCTACGACCGTTGTCCCGCCGCCCATGCTGCCGCCGCCCAGCCATTTAGCCGCTATCGCATCGTAGTTTTTCTTCCGAAGTTGCATATATC
This sequence comes from Acidobacteriaceae bacterium, assembly GCA_049680085.1. Taxonomy (GTDB): domain Bacteria; phylum Acidobacteriota; class Terriglobia; order Terriglobales; family Acidobacteriaceae; genus Silvibacterium. The sequence goes on along the minus strand of JBAUHD010000021.1, from coordinate 2,448 downwards.
TGATTTTCCTCAACGACCGAGGTTCCTTCTGCTGGTATCCTAACCGGCAGAAGGAATTCCGATGAGCGTCTCGGACCTGGATCATTTGCTGTGGCTCGCGGGCGATGCTGGACAGCTTCTGCTGTTGGCGATCTTGATTGTTCGACGCCTCCACCGGTTGTTTCCGCTTTTCTCGATCTACCTTTCATGGCAATTAGTTTCGGATCTTCTGCTTTTTCTGGCACTCACCGGAACCGATGGATATCTGAAACACCACTACGTCCCGATTTATTACTCACTCAATATAGCCACCTACCTATTCGAGTTAGCCGTTCTGCTCGAAATCGGCGGCCATGTACTTCGGCCCGCAAAACGGGTGCTGCCGCGTGGAGTGTTGTATTTTCTCCTTGGCGCAGTCGGTTTGGCCTTTGTTGCTTGCTTCTTCCTGGTTGAGTGGCTCAAGCCGACCCCACTCACCAATCTCCGTGTGTTCCTGGTCGCGGATTCGACATCGGCAATCATGTGTCTAATTGCATTCCTTCTGATCGCGGGCTTTTCGCAAGTCTTGGGTCTCAACTGGAAGAACCACGTTCTCCAATTGGCGACGGGACTTGCATTTTATGCCGTAGTCGATCTGCTCACGCAGATAATGCTGAGTCAGCTTCCGGCGGGCCCTTCTTACGCCAGCAGTTACTATCTGTGGAGCCGGGTCGGGGTCATAGGTTACCTTTGTACAGTGTCCTTTTGGTGCTATGCATTTGTGAAAAAAGAGGCTCCGAGACAAGAATTTAGTCCCCAAATGCAAAAATTTCTGGTATTACTATCCAGTGGTGCTAAGAGGCAACGTGCGGTATTTGCCCGTTCACGGGAAAACTAGCAAATGATTCTGCCTATTCTGATCGTTGCAATTACAGCAATTCCAGCGGCTTACGCCATTTACTGGCGCCGCGCGCAGGCCAGGCGCCGCTCAGCGGACTGGGATTCTATTCTGGGCCGCTTCCGCTCGCACAGCGAGTTCGGCTTTGCCGACATATCCGAGCTGTATCTGTACAGCCCCAACGTTGCCGCGACGCCCGAGGACATCTGGCCGCGCATCCGGGGCGCTCAGGGGCTTTGGGCCATGTTCGTCAACGCGGGCGTGCTGATGGAACTTGCCGACTATGCCGCGGCCCACGGTGGCGAGGCGGTTCCGGAAATGCTGATTGAAGAGTTGCGCAGCGATGCGCTGCAACTGCGGATTGCCGTACTGATGGCGCTGGCACGCTATGGGCTCTCGCGCTCCGGCGTTTCTGCCTCGGTCAACGCGCACCGCGCGGCCTGCGCCTATGGCTCCATGCTGGCGCATATGACCACCCTTTTCCAGGAGCATTCGGCGCTGTTCTTTCCCAGGTTTCTGGAAGCCATGTAAGAGCGGCGAAAATTCGGTCAGTCAACAACGGTCAGCGAAGACACCTCGCTGGCCGGTTTTGTTTCCAAGGGTGCTTCCAGGGCTCACTGAGCAAAATTCACAGTGCGGGAAATTTCCGATCCGTTTCCTGCTCCCGTCCTCCACTTTTTAGCTGACCAAGCCGCTGTGAACCCGAGCCACCGACACGGCGGGGGCGCATCTTCCTGAAGGTGGCCACCCCGGGCTCAAGCCCCTGGAAACCCTATAAGATGGAACGAAGGGCTGGCTTGGGCGCGGGTTTTCGCGATTTCCCTGCTTGCCGCCGGCGAAGGAGAATCGCGCCAGCCGGCGGACCCTCCAGCCCGAAATGACAGGCGAAAAGACCCGAAGGCGAATCGGATGTGTCAACGTAGAACCTGATCCTTGGCCATGCCACTGAGAATGCGGAGGTCGCCATGTACGAAGCGCTGGCGTCGATGGCGGCTTCGGCCGGAGACCTCCAGACCGAGCAGACGGCGCGCGAGATTCAGAAGGAAGAGCGGCACGCTGCAGAAATGATGTGACATTTGATTGCGACCAGCGCAGAGGAATCCTACAGAAAGATTTCTCAGGCGGCGTGAGGGCGTCTGCCTGCGCGCGTCGGCGCTCATGCCACTCTGACGAGGGGCAGTTTGTGAGGCCGTAAAACGTATGCGATACTGCCTTCAACCCACCTTCCAGGCCGGGATGGCGGAACTGGCAGACGCAGCGGACTCAAAATCCGCCGAGGGCAACCTCATGGGGGTTCGATTCCCCCTCCCGGCACCAAGATAAGATACACAAAATGAATAGGTTCCTAAGGCTAAAGCCTCTCAGTCCGAGAGGCTTTTTCTTGCTCAAAATGTGCTGGTGCCACTTTTGGTGCCACTTTGTTCCTGATTTGCTAAGGTCGTGTTAGGAGGCCTGTGCGATGCCAAGAAAAAGAATGGAACGCAAAGAGCGTGGTGTTTTCGAGAGGATACCTGGTTCCGATACAAGGTAGACGGGGCGGAACACCGCGAGAAGGTGGGGCGTTTCGAGGATGCGGTCGACTTGTACCGAAT
>JBAUHD010000020.1:0-8462 GCA_049680085.1 Acidobacteriaceae bacterium | reverse complement strand
CGCGCCCTCGATAGCGAGGCGGGGATTGATCCCGCGGGGCACGAGGTTGTGGATGCGCGCGGGTTGCTGGTGCTGCCCGGCGGGGTGGACGCGCATACGCATCTGGATATGCCGTTTGGGGGAACGTATTCCTCCGACGACTTTGAGACAGGCACGCGGGCGGCGGCGATTGGCGGGACGACGACGATCGTGGACTTCGCCATTCAGTCGCGCGGGACGAAGATGCGTTCCGCTCTCGACACCTGGTGGGGCAAGGCCGAGGGCAAGGCGTGCATCGACTACGGGCTGCACATGATCGTGACCGACCTGGGCGCGTCGGGCCTTGAGGACATGGACTCGATGGTCGGCGAAGGCGTGGCCAGCTTCAAGCTGTTCATGGCGTATCCCGGCGTGCTCATGGTGGACGACGCGACCATCTTTCGCGCGCTTCGGCAGACGGCGAAGAACGGCGCGCTGGTCTGCATGCACGCGGAGAACGGCAGCGTGATCGACGTGCTGGTGCGGGAGGCGCTGGCCGAGGGCAAGCGGGCTCCGGTGTATCACGCGCTGACCCGGCCAACCATTGCGGAGGCCGAGGCTGTGCAGCGGGCCATCGCCATGGCCGAGATTGCCGGTGCCCCCGTCTACACCGTGCATCTGACGAGCGAAGACGCTCTGAACCAAGTGCGCGAAGCACGCGACCGCGGGCTGCCGGCGTTTGCCGAGACGTGCCCGCAGTATCTGCTGTTGTCGCTGGAAGACCAGATGCCGGGGAAAAGTTTTGACGAAGCGAAGTTCGTGTTCACGCCTCCGCTGCGAAAAAAGGCAAACCAGCAGAAGCTTTGGGATGGGCTGAAGGACGATCATTTGCAGGTGGTTTCGACTGACCACTGCCCGTTTTGCTTTGCGGACCAGAAGGCGCTGGGACGGGACGACTTTACGAAGATTCCCAACGGCGGGCCGGGGATTGAGAACCGGATGCAGTTGATCTACCACCACGGCGTGAACGCGGGGCGGCTGAGCCTGAACCGGTTTGTGGAGATTACGGCGACGGCTCCGGCGAGGATATTTGGGATGTATCCGAAGAAGGGAGCAATTGCGGCGGGCAGCGACGCAGATATTGTGCTGTGGGACCCGGAGGCCGAACACACCATCAGCGCGGCGACGCACCACATGAGGGTGGACTACTCGATGTTCGAGGGGTTCCGGGTGCGGGGCAACACGCGGCAGGTGTACTCAAGGGGTGAGCTGGTGGTGGACGGCGGCGAGTTCGTGGGCCGGGTGGGGCGCGGGAAGTATCTGAGGCGCGACGCGCGCGGGCGTTGATTTTTTCGAAAAAAAAGACAACTTGATCCTGTAAATAAAGGACTTAGCAAAAGTGATCCTGAAAATAAAGGACTTAAAGGCATAATCCTGCGAACAAAGGACTTAGGCGCGCAGGGTTGGGGACGTGGATTTAGGGTTCAGAATGGATGTTCCCCATTCAAGCCAAAAGCGGGCTTGAATGGGCACCGGGAATTTTCATTCAAAAAAAGCATATTGATCCTGAAAACAAAGGACTTAGAAAAATTGATCCTGAAAACAAAGGAGTTAGCAGAGCGATCCTGAAAACAAAGGAGTTAGCTTGAAGCTCCGGATGAAACGCCGAAAGGCGCAGCTTTTGACTGCGCCTTGTCTTGAATATGGGCTCTCTATTCCTATTCTATCAGTTCACGAGAAGTCGCATACATTGGTTAACCAATTTGGTTTGTGTGGGTTAGACGTTCGGAGGGGTTGACACATAAATTGAAACAGGGCGCGTCCGCTTGGACGCGCCCTGCCTTGTTTCACACAACGAGGGTTGAAAAGCGGGGGTTAAAAGTAGAACTTGCCCATGAGCTGGTAGGTGCGGGCCGCGGCCGGGTCCTGGTTGGGGTCGTTGCCGGAGATGACCGACTTGACCTGACCAAAGCTTGCGCCGGAGAGGCTGTCGTGGGGGGCGTTGAAGTTGGCGTGATTGAAGGCGTTGAACGCTTCAATTCCAAGCTGGACATAGCGGTGCTCATTGGCGCCGAGATGGAAGCTCTTGGCGAAGCGGAGGTTGGTGTAGTTGTAGCCGGGGCCGTGGAAGAAATTGCGCTTGGTGTTGCCGTAGGTCCCGATGGGCTCGTTGGAGAAGGAAGAGGGGTCGAAGTAGTAGTTGCCGGAGACGGCCGTTCCGTTGACGTTGAAGGTTTGAATTTTCCTGGGGTCTTCTTTGTGGATGTGGAAGGTAGAAGTGACGGGCACGTCGGCGCAGCCGAAGTAGCTGCTTCCGTCGCACCAGAGGGAGCGGGTCTGTCCTTGCGAGAAGGAGACGGGGAAGCCGGTCTGCAGGGCGGTGACGCCGCTCAACTGCCAGCCGGTAACGGCTTCGCGCAGGAAGGGATGGTCTGCGACGGCGGAGAATACCGGGATCTGGTAGACGTAGGAGGCGACGAAGCGGTGGCGGGCGTCGAAATCAGAATCGCCGTAATTGAGGTAGGTGAAGCCGGGAGTGTAGTTGCGTGAGATGCCGGCGCCTCTGGGGCCACCGCCGCCGGTGCTGCTTTCATAGCCGGAGCCGTCGTCCAGAGCGTGGGAATAGGTGTAGGCCATGGTGAAATAGAGGCCGTGGGTGCGGGCCTTGATGAGGCTGATTTGCAGCGAGTTGTAGTTGGATGAGCCTTCGGTGTTCTGGCGGGCGACGCTGAGGTACCACGGAGTGCCATTGGGCAGACCGGTTGGATTGCCCGGGACGAGCGCGCCGCTCGCTCCGAACTGCGGGAAATATTCGCGGATGGAACCGCGGATGGCGGAGCTGCTGCACGCAAGGCCGAAAACCGTCGCGCCGTTCAGGCAGGCGTCGTGGCCGGCGGCGGTGATGTTGTTGCCGTCATACCAGCTTGCCAGCCGGTGCGAAAGAGAGCCGACGTAGCCGATCTGGAGGAGCATATTGCTGGGCAGTGACCTCTGGATATTGAGGTTGAAGTTCATCGTATAAGGAACGCTGTAATCCGGAGCGAAGGTCGCGAGCCCCAGGAACGAATATAGATCGGACCAGTCAATGTTGGTGTCGCCCGGAGTGGGAATGGCGTAGGGGAATCGATTGGCGGTGGAACCGGCCCCGCTGACGTCGGTGAAGGGATCGGCAAGCGATGGGCTAGTCTGTCCGACGTATGATGGGATTCCGTCAGAGAACAGGAGGAACGGTGGGTCTTCGAGGTTCTGCAGCGACTGCTCCTGCTGGTCGCGGTTGTAGTAGATGCCGTAGCCGGCGCGCAGAGAGAAGGAGTGTGAACCCGGCTCACCGATCAGTTTCGACGGGCCGGAGGAGGGCGACCACGCGATACCGATGCGCGGGCCAAAGCGGTTGTAGTGAGGAGTGGGGCCGCCCGCGCGGTTGCAACCCTTGTCGCCGGGCCAGGCCATTCCCGGAGGCGCGCCAGGGAAGACTTTCGATTCGGCGTCGGAATTGGACCAGCAGTTGATGCCGATGCCGCCGAACTGGGCGTTTTTGGTTGGGGATTCGACATCCCATCCCACACCGTAGTTGAGGGTCACATCGGGGCTCATTTTCCAACTGTCCTGGGCATAGGCATAAGTTTCGGCGGAGAGGGTATTGATGTCGCCATTACTGGTCTGCTCGTAGCCGTCGGGGATGCCGAGCTCGAAATCGAGATACGGATCGCCGGAGGAGTAGAGGCCGCCGCCGCCCCAGTAGTAGTAGCCGTTGTTGAGGTAGGAGAAGGGATTGTCGACGCGAAATTGTTCGTAGGAGGCGCCGAACTTGAGCGAATGCGAGCCGACGATCTTGGTGAAGTTGTCGGCGAAGCTCAGGTTGGAATCCAGGCGAGGCTGGGGGCCCTCATAGCTGTTGCCGAGCGCAAAGCTTCCGATGGAGAGATACGGGAAACCGGGAGCAGAGGTGTCTTGCGGGGTGATCCCGGTAAAGCCGAAGGAACTTGGCAGCGCCGGATGTTGAGGCTGGACCGACGCATAGTTAAAGCGGTAATAGCCGACGCGCAATTCGTTGAGCGTGGTGGGGTTGAAGGTGTGGGTAAAGGCGCCGCTGAAGATTTTGATGTGCTCGGAGTCAATTTCGCCGAAGCCTGGGAAGGTGCCTCCGCCAAAGGAGAGGGTGTCGAGCGAGGGGCTGGACTCGAAGATGACCGATCCCCAGACGGTGTCGTGGGAGGTGGGCGTGTAATCGAGGCGGATGATGCCCTGGTCTTCGGCGTCGGTATTGGCGGAGTTGAAGTTGTAGGTGGAGCTCAGACCGCTGCCGCTATTGGCCTGCGGAATGTATTTTGCCGTCGCGCTGGCTGCGATTGGGTTCCAGGCGCTGGGGGCGATCGAGACGGCTCCGGTTGGGAAGCAGTCGGCCCACGTTTCTGTCCCATCTGCCACACACGTTCCATCGGGCCCGGGGATGTCAAAGGGGATCGGGTTGCCGGTAAGGCCAGCGTTGGAATTCAGGTCGCCATTGGCGTAATTCAAATCGCCGCTGAAGTTGCCCTGAAAGTCGTCGGAGGATAACGTTGCGGAGGAGTCCGCCGCGCCGGTGCGATTGCGCAGTCCCTGGTAGGCGACGAAGAAAAAGAACTTATCGCGGAAGACTGGGCCGCCGAGGGTGGCTCCGTAGAGGTTCTGGTGGAACTGGGGCACGGCGGTGGCGAAGTAGGGCGTGGAGTTCAGGAAAGTGTCGCGGTAGAACTCGAAAATGTTGCCGTGGAATTGGTTGGAGCCGGCCTTGACCACCTGGTTGATGGTTGCGCCGGAGTTGCGGGCGTATTCCGGATTAAGCGTGCTGACGATGATGTTCTCTTCCTGGAGGGCGTCGGGGTTGGCGCGGAAGCCTTCGTCCTGCAGCGGGCCGTCATTAATATCGACGCCGTTGAGCAGGTAGGCGTTCTGCGGGGTCTGGCTGCCGTCGCTCGAGAACGCGCCGAAGCGGTCGGAGGCTTCAACCACGCCGGGCTGGAGCTTTTGCAGCCCTTGCGGATCGCGGCCGGCGAGCGGAATTTCTTCAAGCTGTGCGGCGGTCATGACCTGCTTGAGTTGCGTATCGGCGGTTTCCACCTGCAGAGCCGAGGCGGAGACCTGGACGGTGGTGTCGCTGGAGCCCACCTGGAGCTTGGCGTCCACATCGCGGTTGTCGTTCACGCTGAGGTTGAGGCCGGTGGTGGTGAAGGACTGGAAGCCATTCGCCGAGATCGTGACGCTATAGGGCCCGCCCACTTGCAACTGCGGCACCGTGTAGTAGCCGTGGCTGTCAGTCGAGGCCATGGTTTTGATATTGGTGCTGGTGTTCACCGCCGTGATGGTGGCGTTGGGCACTACGGCGCCGCTGGCGTCCGTGACGGTTCCGTGAAGCGCGGCGTAGAGGTTCTGAGCGTGGGCCGCGGGTGCTGGTACAAGGCAAAGCAGAGTAAGGGCGGTTGTCACGAAAAGCGCAATTTTCAGTTTCATATTCCTCCGAGGAGCCTGGTACAGGGGTCGGACACATCGTTAGCTTTTTACGCCTTGCTCCGCAAAAAGGCTGCGGCAAAAACATGCTCGGCCTTGAACGGGTGAATCTTCTTTGGATTCATCCCTTTACGCTGGGCCTGATGCCGGGCTGAAAATTCTCGGAAATCCTTATAAACACGAAGTGCAAAGTTGTCAATGGTGAACCTTTGTCTTTGTGCAATCGCGTAGCCAGAGGTCGCCTGTGAGGAGAAAATCTGGAGAAGGAGTAACCAGCCCACTGTATCTTTTGCGAACGGCGCCTTTGTTTTCTGTGGGATAGTCGCGGAGCGACAAGTGACCAAAGGGGGAATTTCGGGGCAGCATGTGATGCGGAATTCAGCGGAATAGTTTTCCGGATTCAAATTGCCATAGATTTGCGCCCTTCAATTCCATAAATGGAAGTGGGAGCCTGCGCGCGGGCTGGCGGGGTCGCCGGAGGGGCCTCTCGCGCCTACACTGGTGGGGTGAAGATCACGTTGGCATGGGTATCAGGGCGGGGGCGGAATGAGCCGTTGGAAGGGCTGACGAGGGAGTATCTGGAGCGGTTGCAGGCGTATGTGGACGCCGAGGCGCAGGCGTTCAAATCTGCGGACGCGCTGCTGAACTGGGCGGCGAAGCTGAAGGGCAGGACGGCTCCGGTGGTGGTTCTGCTGGATGAGCGCGGAAGGCAGCTTTCGTCGGAGGGTCTGGCGGAGTGGCTGCGCGGGCATCGCGATGAGGGACGGCAGCAGATGGTCTTCGCGCTGGGCCCAGCCGAGGGGTGGTCGCAGGCCGAGCGGGGGCGGGCGGACATGCTGCTGTCGCTCGGTCCCATGACGCTGCCACACGAGCTGGCGCGGGTGGTGTTGAGCGAACAACTCTACCGGGCATTTACAATCCTAGCGGGGCATCCGTATCACAGGGCTGGTTGATGGAGCGGGTAGCTGGCAAAGCGGTGGCTGGTGACGCGGGTGGCGTGAAGCCATCGGTCACTCGTTGCTGCTTGATACTGGCGCTGCCCGATCCATAGCCACCCGGCTTTTAGCTAACCACTTTATCGCTGGCCGCTTTATCTACGGAGGTCTTTTGGCTGAATCGCGTCAGGGATTGATTTTGATCAACACGGGGCCGGGCAAGGGCAAGACGACGGCGGCCATGGGCACGGCTCTGCGCGCGGTGGGCAATGGGATGCGGGTGCTGATGCTGCAATTCCTGAAGGGGTCGTGGCACTACGGCGAGCTGGACGCGGTGGAGGCCTTTGGCGGAAATTTCGTCATGAAGCAGATGGGCCGCGGGTTTGTGAAGGTGGGCGGGGCGGAGACCGATCCCGAGGATGTGAGGCTGGTGGAGGCGGCCTGGGACGAGGCGCGGGCGGCGATTCTGTCGGGCGAGTGGGATATGGTGATTCTGGATGAGATCAACTACGCCATTGGCTACAAGATGCTGGACCCTGCGAAGGTGGCCGAGACACTGAAGGCCAAGCCGGAGATGGTCCACGTGATTTTGACGGGGCGGAACGCGCATCCCTCGCTGGTGGAAATTGCCGACACCGTGACGGAAATGCGCGAGGTGAAGCACGCTTACGAGAAGGGCATTCTGGCGCAGCGCGTGATTGAGTATTAGCAGGGCTCAGGCTTGGGGCTCGGGCAGCGTGATTTTCTGACGCGGTGGTCGATCACCGGAGGGGTAGACGGATGACTTGGTTTCGGCGGGAAGATAACCAGATTGTTGACCAGGGGGAGAAGACGGTTCGCACAGAAGGACTGTGGGTGAAGTGCGAACGGTGCGCGCAGGTGATCTGGCGGGCGGACCTGGAGGCGAATCTGCTGGTGTGCCCGAAATGCGAGTTTCACTTCAAGATGGACGCGCGGGCGCGCGTGGGCATGCTGCTGGAGCCGGACTTTGAGCTGGTAGACCTGGAGCTGAAGTCGACGGACCCGCTGGAGTTTACCGATCTGAAGTCTTATAAAGGCCGGCTGGCCAAGGCTCAGCGCGATACCGGACTGAATGACGCGATTGTGAACGCGCTGGGTCTGCTGGGGAGCCATCGCGTGGTGCTGAGCGTGATGGAGTACAGCTTTATCGGCGGCAGTATGGGGGCGGTGGTGGGCGAGACGATTGCCCGGGCCGTGGATCGTGCGCACGCGGCGCGGGAGCCGCTGATCATTGTCGCGGCGTCGGGGGGCGCGCGCATGATGGAAGGCATTGTGAGCCTGATGCAGCTTGCGAAGATTTCAGCGGCGCTGGCGCGGCTGGACGAGGCGCGGGTGCCGTTTATCTCCGTGCTGACCGATCCGACGACGGGCGGGGTGACGGCCAGCTTTGCCATGCTGGGCGACCTGAATGTGGGCGAGCCGGGCGCGCTGATCGGCTTTGCCGGGCCCAGGGTGATCGAGCAGACGATTCGGCAGAAATTGCCCGAAGGTTTTCAACGGTCGGAGTTCCTGCTGCAGCACGGTTTTCTGGATGCCGTGGTGGGGCGCAAGGAGCTGAAAGGCTATCTGGTGCGGGCGCTGGATTTTCTTCAGCCGGTTTCCGTTCTTTAGAATCTGGGTATGTCCTACTCTGCGGCGGTAGATGGCCTGTTTACGCTTGCGGGCGAGCTGTATGCCGCTCCCGGAGGCGTTCGCCATAAATTTGACCTGGCCGAAATGCAGGTTTTGCTGGAGGCGCTGGGCTCGCCTCAGCAGCGGTTTCGCTCGGTTCTGATTGCGGGCACCAACGGCAAAGGCTCAACTTCCGCGACGCTGGCTTCGATATTGCGGGCGGGCGGCTATCGGGTTGGGCTCTACACTTCGCCGCATCTGACGCGCGTGAATGAGCGGGTGCGGATCGACGGAGGCGATATTTCAGATGAGGACTTCGCCGCGTACTACTTTCGCGTGGACGACTGCGCGCGGCGGCAGGTCGCGGAAGGCCGCCTGAAGTGGCATCCCAGCTTTTTTGAGACGATGACGGCGCTGGCGTTTCTGGCGTTCGCCGAGCGCGACGTGGAC
>JBAUHD010000019.1:0-3640 GCA_049680085.1 Acidobacteriaceae bacterium | reverse complement strand
TTTCGCCGTCGGCCGTCTGCGCGTGCGAAGAGCGGTTTCGAGCGAAATAGCATTCTACCCCTTTGACCGGCCAGCAACGCGCCGCGCCGCGCCTTTCGGAGCGCGGTCGAAACCGTATAGACTCAGAGGCAATGAATGATGAACTGCTTGCGCTCGTTCAACTCCAGGACACAGACCAGAATATTCACCGGCTGCATGAGGAGATCAGCGCGCTGCCCCGGCAACTGGCCGCGCTTGAAGTGAAGCTGGCGCGGCAGAAGGCCGGAGTCGACGCGGCGACCGCGGCCATCAAGGAAGAAGAGGCCAAGCGGCGGCGGCTGGAAAGCGACTTGAAGGACGCTCAGCAGAAGATTGCGAAATTCCGCGACCAGTCGAGCAGCGTGAAGACCAACGAGCAGTTCCACGCCATCCAGCATGAGATTGGCTTTGCCGAGGCCGAGATCGGAAAAATTGAGGACCGCGAACTGGAGAGCATGGAGCGGTCGGATCAACTGGAGAGCCAGCTTCGAGGGACAACGCAGGAACTCGCCGACAACGCGAAGGTGGTGGAGTTGGAGAAAGAGTCAGCGCGCAAGGTGTCGGATGAGCAGCAGAAGCGGCTTGCCACATTGAGCGAGGATCGCGCGCGGCTGCGCGGGCAGGTTTCTGAAGCGCTGCTGGCCAACTATGACCGCATTTCCGGCTCGCGCGGAACCGGGCTGGCCCGCGCCGCGAATCAGACGTGCTCGGCCTGCCGGATGGCGCTGCGTCCGCAGCTTTGGAACCAGGTGCGGAGCGGCGATCTCACGCCGTGCGAGAGCTGCGGGCGGCTGCTCTACTTCGATGAGGAAAAACCGCTGGAACCGGACCCGCTTCCGGCGACCGTCCGGAACAAGGCGCGCGCGGAAGTCTGAAGCGCTCATGCGCTAAACAGGCTGCGGAAAAACTCGAATTGGGTTCGGAAAGACATCCCTCAGGGGCTAAAGCCCCAGCGTATTTTCAGCCATTTGCGGCACCCTTCGACTCGCTTTGCTCGCTCAGGGCAGGCTCTCTGAAGTCGTGCCCTGATACAAAGCCGTTTTCCGCAGACTGTAAACCCGTCCCCTTCAAAAGCCGGTTCAACACTGAGTTTTTCCGCAGCCGGTAAACAGCCGGTAAAGACGTGGCGCTGATGCAAAGCCGCTTGATTCAGGCTTTCCGCGAAAGCGCCAAATCGCCGGAGATGCGCTGGGGGATCGCATCCTCGCGCATGGACGCGGCGCTGAGGCTCTGCGCGAGCCTGGGGCTGAGCGGCGTCCCCAGCGGCCGGAGATTGAAGGCGGGCTGGGCCATGGGAATCTGGTGCATGGTCACGATCAACGCCACCGCGGGGCAGTCGCCTGCGCAGCGGTAAGAGTGCGGCGTGCTTGCATCAAAATAAACGGCGTCGCCGCTCTCCACAAAGTTTGTCTCGTCGCCGTGGCGGATTTCGAGGTCACCCTCGAGCACGAAAAGAAATTCATAGCCGGCATGGACGTGGGGGCGTATTTCGGCGGCTGATTTCAGCGGGATGAACTCGGCGTAGTACGGGTCCAGGTGGCGGTCGGGAACCATGTAAGCGAGGCTCTCGAAGAAATAGGTCGGGTTTTCGACGCCGGTTTGCGGCATGCGCACGCGCTCGTTTTTCTTATGCACGCGGAAGAGGGCGTGGGGTTCAGGGTCGAAGAAGTAGGAGAGGTCTTTGCTGAAAACCATGGCGATGCGCGCCAGGTTGCGCAGCGTGGGGACGACGCGGCCGGTTTCAAGCTGGGAAAGGAAGCTGGCGGAAAGACCGGTGTGACGGCCCAGCTCGACCAGTCCCATGGATTTCTTGAGGCGCAGGCGCTTGATGCGCTCGCCGATGCGGCGTTCGGCGATAAAGGCCTCGGCGGTTAAGGAATCCACCTGGTCTCCGGAAATGCCTGAGGCGGGTTTCTGTTCCGCCGCCTTTTTTGTCGCCATTGCCGCCCCTCGTCGCGTCTGTTGCTGTGGTTGGATGCGGGTTCCCAGATTGGTGCCTCTAAGGCACCACTATAATCTCATCCGGTGGCGGCACTCCGGCGGGGTCGCGGGGGAGGGCTCTGCCAGGCTAAAGGCAAATTCTGAGAAGCGATGCCCTTAGGCTTCGGGGTACAACATCTCAGGATTTGTTTTAATCGTGGAATGAGGGAAAGACGATGCCGGGCGGCCGCACTCATCCCGTTGGGCCTGCCGCTCATGTTGATGACGGTTGGATGCGGGATGGTGGCCGCTCCGCAGCCACCCAGTTTGAAGCTGCCGGAGCCGGTGAGCGATCTGACGGCGCAGCGCGCCGGGAATCAGATTGCGCTGCGCTGGACCATGCCCAGGCGCACCACGGATAAGGTTTTGCTGGTTGGGAAGCAGACAGCCGTGGTTTGCCGAAGCGAGGGTTCCGGGACTTGCAGGGTGGTGGGCAAAGCTGGCTTTGCGCCGGAAGCCACGGCTTCTTTTACCGATACGCTGCCGGCCGCGCTCGCCGCCGGGCCGCCGCGTCCGCTTACGTATACGGTCGAGGTTGAGAACAGCCTGGGCCGCGATGCGGGGCCGTCGAATGCCGTGGTTACCGCCGCCGGCGTCGCGCCTCCGCGGATGGTGGACCTGCGCGCGAGGGCGCAGGCGGACGGCATCGTTCTGAGCTGGACGGCGAACGGCGTTGAGCAGACGGTGCGGATTCAGCGGGTTCTGGTTGCGAAGAAGGGCGCGGCAAAAACGAAGGTTCCAGCGGAACAGACGCTGGAGTTTACCGGAGTGGATGAAGGCCGCGTGTTGGACCGCGACGCGACGCTGGACCACACCTATATCTACACGGCGCAGCGGATTGCGAAGCTCGCGATGAGCGGCCAGAGAATGGAAGTGGCGAGCGCGCCGAGCCAATCGATGACCATCAACGCGCGCGACCTTTTCGCGCCCGCTGTGCCCAGCGGGGTGGAGGCAGTGGCTGATCCTGAGGCCCATGCGATTGACCTTTCCTGGCAGCCGGATACTGAGGCTGATTTGGCGGGATACAGAGTTTACCGCCGCGAGGCGGGTTCGAACGCCGCGCCGGTTCGCCTATCGGGAGCCGTGGACGCCGTTCCGTCGTTCCGCGACGCGACGGCGGCGGCGGGGCGTCGCTATGAATACTCGATGAGCGCGGTGGACCGGGATGGGAACGAAAGCGCGCGCTCGGCGGAAGTGGAAGAATTGCTGCCGGAGCCTTGATGCTGCCGGAGCGATAGGGAGAAGCTGATGAAGTATTGCCGTTTTCACATGGATGCGGGGCCGCAGTATGGCGAGGTCGTGGAGCGCGAAGGCGCGCTTTGGATTGAGAGGGTGCTGGCTCCGTTTGAGGAAGACCCGTGGACGAAGCCGTTGACGGGCGCATTTGCGTCGGTGCGTCTGGATGAGGCGCGGTTGCTGGCCCCGGTTGTGCCGCGCAAGATTGTGTGCATCGGACGCAATTACCGCGACCATGCGGCGGAGTTTGGCAACGACGTTCCAAAGGAGCCGCTGTTGTTTTTGAAGCCGCCTTCGGCGGTGATCGGGCCGGGAGACGTCATCCGGATTCCGGCGCAGTCGCAGCGCGTGGATTTTGAGGGCGAGCTCGCCGTGGTCATTGGCAAGTCCGCTTCGCGCATCGGCG
>JBAUHD010000018.1:0-4763 GCA_049680085.1 Acidobacteriaceae bacterium | reverse complement strand
TCTCTGCCGCCGCGCGCACGCGATTGGCGAACCTGTCGCCGCACGACGTCTTAAGCATTTCCGCCGTTACCGAGGGCGAGCTGAATTTCGGTCTCGCCAAGTCCCCCAACGAGCGGAGGCGACGGGCGCTCGAACAGTACCTGAGTCCGTTCGTCATCTATCCTTGGGGGCGGGAAGCCGCCGCCGCCTATGGGGAACTGCGCGCCCGGCAAGAGCGGCTGGGGAAGAAACTCGGCCCCTACGATACGCAGATTGCCGCCCACGCCGTGGCGCTGAAGGCAATCCTGGTAAGCCACGGTCACGCCTTTCGCCGGATTCCAAATCTTCAAGTTGAGAATTGGGCGACCGACGTAGCCTAGATGACGCAGCCTAGATATTGATGGCCATTCCCTCCACGCTGCCGAAGGCGTCCAGCATGGCTTCCGACAGTGTCGGGTGCGCGTGGATGGTGAACATCATCTCTTCCACCGTGGCTTCCAGCTCGACCGCGGTGACGGCTTCGGCGATCAGCTCCGTCGCCTGCGGGCCGATGATGTGGACGCCCAGAATCTCGCCGTACTTCGCATCCGCCACCACCTTGATAAAGCCCTCGTGCGAGCCAACGATGGAGGCCTTGGAATTTCCGGCAAAGGGGAACTTGCCGACCTTCACCTGCAAGCCCTGCTCCTTCGCGGCGGCTTCGGTCAGGCCCACGCTGCCAATCTGCGGCTCCGTGTAAGTGCAGCCCGGAATGCGGTTGCGCCGCACCGGACGCGCATATTTCCCGGCGATCTTCGCCGCGATCACCATGCCGGCCATCGCGCCCACGTGCGCGAGCTGCGGCAGCCCGGCCACGATGTCGCCGATGGCGTACACACCCGGCTCGTCGGTCTGCATGAATTCGTTGACCTTGATGAATCCGCGCTCCGGCTTCATCTTCGTCTTCTCCAGGCCAACGCCTTCCGTCCGCGGCGCGCGCCCCACGGCCACCAGGACCTTCTCCGCTTCCTTCACGACCGGCTTGCCGTCCGACGCCGTGAACGTGACCTTCACACCCGTCTTGCTGGTCTCGACCTTCTCGACCTTCGCTCCGGTGTTGATCTCGATGCCGCGCTTCTTGAACGCCCGCGCCAGCTCCTTGCTGATCTCCTCATCCTCTGCCGGAACCACGCGCGGCAGGTACTCGACGATCGTCACCTCTGAGCCAAAGCTGCGGAAGATCGAGGCGAACTCCACGCCCACCGCCCCCGCGCCGATCACCAGGAGCGACTTCGGAATCGCGTTGATGGACAGAATCTCGATATTCGTGAGGACCGGTCCTCCGGCCTCGATTCCCGGCAACATCCGCGCGCTCGATCCGGTGGCCAACACCACGTTCTTCGCCTTCACCGTTTCGGACTTGCCGTTGTTGGTCACCTCAACGGAATGCACCCCCGCCTTCGCCGCGCCCGTCAGCTTGCCGAAGCCCGGAACCACCGTGACCTTGTTCTTCCGCATCAGGAAGTCGAGTCCCTTGGCGTGCTTGTTCACAATCTGGGTCTTGCGCTCCAGAATCGTTTTCCAGTTGAGCTTGCCTGCGCCCAGGCCCTCAATGCCGTACTCCTCGGCGTGCTTCAGGTGGTCATATATCTCGGCGTTGAACAGCAGCGACTTGGTGGGGATGCAGCCCACGTGCAGGCACGTGCCCCCCAGCTTGGAGTCCTTCTCGATAAGGGCGGTTTTCAGCCCGTACTGCCCGGCGCGAATGGCGGCGGTATATCCGGCGGGCCCTCCGCCGATGATGGCTACGTCATAAATAATATCTGCCAAGGGAATGCTCCGATTTCAAAGGTAGTCCAGACTCTTCATTGTATTGCACCCCTGCCGAACGGAAGCCTTCCCTTGAGGCGGGGCCAGCGGAGGCGAGCCGGGGCGCGGTTGAACCAGCTCCACTTCCAAAGTGATATAAAGGCCATGGAGATTTCGACCCAGAAGCGGTTCAACCGCCGGATGGAATTCATTGCGACTCATTCCAGCGCACTCCTCAAATAGGCCGGAGCGGACCCTGTGACCGCCAACCTTCAGCCGGATGCACCTGCCCGCCCACGGCGCAAAGTCTCCCTGAGCTGGCGGTTCGCTCTCGGCTTCGCCGCCGCCGCCATAGTTCTGGGCTTCGCCACCTGGTTCCTCTGGCAACGGCAGAGCCAGCAGGGAAAGAGCATCGCGCAGCTCCAGGCGCGGCTCCAAAATGCCGAGGCGCAAACCGCCCGTGACGCCTCCACGATCCGCTCCATCAATGAGGTGGTCGGCGCCCCCGACACGCTCCACGTCACCTTAATGCAGCAGACCGGAGGCCCTCCGGGCCAGGGTCAGGTGCTCTACAACGCGCGCCTGGGCGTGCTCATCTATTCGGGCCAGATCGCGCCCGCGCCTGACAACAAGAGCTATCAACTGTGGCTGGTTCCGTCCTCGGGCGCACCCCTCAACGCCGGCCTGGTCGAAGCCAATCAGCAGAGCAGCGCGGCAGTGGCGCATTTGCCGCAGGGAGTGAGCGCCAAGGCGTTCGCCGTCACTCTCGAACCGCAGGGCGGACAGCCTCAGCCGACCGGCCCCAAGGTTCTGGTCAGTGGCCCCGCTTAAGCCTTGACGACGCTTCCGCAACCGCCATCCCTAATCGCCCGGCTCGCCTGATATTCTGCTCAGTCCGGAACCATTGACGAATCCCCTGCGTATAGCTTTCTATGAGCTATGCGGCGGCAATGACGTGGGAGATGGACGGTTTCCGGATCGTGCGCTCCCGTCCGCGCCCTCCGGCGGCCATCTCCCGCTTGGGCGCGGTCTCCGCGGGGCGGCGCGACAGGCAGCACGGTATGGTCCGCGACGACGCGCGGCCTCCGGCTTCGCTGCCGGGCCGAAACGTGATTGCGGCTGGGACAGGAACCAGGATCGCTGGGACAGAGCGGGTGCGGGGGTCGGAGCGCGCATTGGAAGCCGATTGGCAGATCGTGGTCGAGCGGTGCCTGGACGGCGACTCCGGCGCATGGACTGAACTCGTCAAGGCGCATCATCGTCGCGTCTACGCACTCTGCTACCGCTTCACCGGCTCGTCGCACGACGCCGAGGATCTCACTCAGGATGTGTTCCTCAAGGTCTACGGCAATCTGGCCGCGTTTGATCTGGAGCGGGGCAGCTTCCAGACCTGGATCACCACGCTGACCCGCAACCTGCTGGTGGACCATTTCCGTCGAACCAAACAACAGCGCGTGACCGATTCAATGGATGCGGGATGGGACCAGCAGGACGACCTGACCATTGCCGCCCGTCTCGCCGCCAATGGCCCCACGCAGCACGATCGCGCGGCGCAGAAAGAGATCGCGAAATTGGTGCAGAGCGCGCTCACCCGCGTTTCGCCCGAGCTGCGCGAGGCCGTGATTTTACGCGACCTGCAGGACATGGATTACAAGGAGATTGCGCAGGTGCTGCGCATCCCCGAGGGGACGGTGAAGTCCCGCATAAGCCGCGGCCGGGCCGAGCTGGCGCGGTTGCTGGAACGAAACAAGGAGCAACAGGTGTAGCCATGGCAGAGCGGGATTTATTCGAGCATAGGCGGCCATTGGCCGGCGGCGGATCGCTCTCCTGCGAGGATTGGGAGATTCTGCTGGCCGAGGAGCTGGACAAGCTGCTTCCGGCTGAGAAGCGCGCGGCGTTTGAGGCGCACAGCGCGGCCTGCCCGGTATGCGCGGAGTTGCTGGAACAGTCGCGTCAGGGGCAGGAGTGGCTCCAGTTTTTGGAGACGGAGCCGGAAGTTCCCGTCGGCATGGTGGCGCGCATTGTGGGCAAGACCAGCGGCGCGGCGGCGCGAAGTCCGCTGGCGCTGGGCGGAGGCGCGATTCCGGCGACTCCGCATATGCTGAGCCTGCCCGTTCGCCGCGTCATGTGGGACTCGCGGATGCTGATGACCGCCGCGATGGCCTTCTTCTCCATCGCACTTACGCTGAACCTGGCCGGGGTGCGGCTCACGAACCTGCGGCTCGCGGACCTGACTCCGGCCAGCCTGGAGATGAACCTGACCCGCCAGTTCTACGGCGCCAAGGGCTCGGTGGTGCGTTACTACGATAACCTGCGGCTGGTCTATGAGGTGGAGTCCAGAATGCGCGATCTGCGCCGCTCCGAGCAGATGCGGCAGGCCGCTCCTGAACGGCAGGCAGTCCCCGCCAACCCCAGCGGCAATGGTCACAAGAACGGCGGCAGGCTGGAGCCTTCCACCAAAGTTCCCAGCCATGTCCCTGTGAACGGGGCCTTGTGGGGAAGCCCGGAGTTGGCCAGCGCTGGTTCCGATTCGATCGTCTGGAAAGAGCAAGAGAACTTCAATGAAACAGAACAAGAGGTAACCGGCTTGGCAGTATTTTGGGTTCCAGTTCAGGCGGAAGGGGGCCTGGCATGAATTGCGCAAATCATCCTGATGTACCCGTATCGGCGTATTGCCAGAATTGCGGGAAGGGCCTTTGCTCTACCTGCGTGCGTTCGGTGGGCGGCGTTATCTATTGCGAGCAGTGCCTGGCGGCTCGACTCGGCATGGGCGGGTCCGCCGTCCCGCCTCCGGTGGGCGTGCCGAATCCGGGCGGTCCGAATCCCGCCGCGGCTTTCGTCCTCGGCTTCATCCCCGGAGTGGGTGCCATGTACAACGGCCAGTTCATCAAGGGACTGGTCCACGTGGTCGTCTTCATCATCCTCATCGGCATCACCAATCATGTGGGCATCTTCGGCATCTTCATTGCCGCATGGATCGCCTACCAGGTCTTCGA
>JBAUHD010000017.1:0-6664 GCA_049680085.1 Acidobacteriaceae bacterium | reverse complement strand
GTGCCACGAGTTCGTGTGCGACTTATACGCCAATCCCGATCAACTACGGCAACGGGCCTAACCTGTTCACCTTCAATCTGCGCGCGGGCAAATCCTTCGCGTTTGGGCCGGAAGTGGCCCATGGCGGTTTCAGCGGCGGCGGCGACCATTACCATCACGGTCATGGCCTTGGGCCGGGCGGGCTGAACGGTGGCGGGGGCGGCCCGCAGCGCCCGCAGGGTCCCAAGGTGAACCGCAAATTCAACATGACGCTGGACATTCAGGCGGAGAACCTGTTCAACATCATCAACCTGGCTCCGCCGACCGGGGTGATCGGTTCGCCGAACTTCGGACAATCGAACGCTCTTGCCGGACGGATGTTCTCCTCGGGCTCAGCCGCACGGAGAATCGACGCGCAGTTGCGGTTCAGCTTCTGAGGACTGGCAGTCCAGGCGGCGGCTTCGCGGGGCCGCTCCCGATGGTCGCGGAGCAGAATCTGCGCGCGCGAGGGGTAGTTCGGAATTGGTGTACGGCGAAAAAGTGCAGGTCCCTCCGCTACGTCATTGCTTCGCAATGACTCCGGTCGGGATGACAAGGTTGTGGTTGGTCGTGGAAAAGTGCAGGTCCCTCAACTTCGTTCGCTTCGCTCACTTCGGTCGGGATGACAAGCGCTCGCTGGTTACAGCAACCGCGTAGCTTTTCTTTTCGCTGGCTCATTCTCCCGTATCGATCTGGGCGCGCTGGAGTTTGTCGGAGTAGTCGATGTAGACGGATTTCCAGGTGGTGTAGAAGTCGAGTGCGCCGGTTCCACCTTCGCGGTGGCCGTTGCCGGTCTGTTTGACTCCGCCGAACGGTAGATGGACTTCGGCTCCGATGGTGGGGGCGTTGATGTAGGTGATGCCGGCCTCGAGGTCGCGGATGGCGCGGAAGGCCTTGTTCACGTCGCGCGAGTAGAGCGCGGTGGAAAGGCCGTACTGGATGCTGTTGGCGGCCTCGATGGCCTCGTCAAAGTCGGCGCATTCGATGAGGCTCACGACGGGACCGAAGACTTCCTCGCGGGCGATGCGCATCTGGGGCCTGACGTTGGCGAAGACGGTGGGCGCGAAGAAGTGGCCTTTGTCGAAGGTTCCGTCTTCGAGCGGTGTGCCGCCGGTGAGCAGCTTCGCGCCTTCTTTCTGGGCGATGTCGCAGTAGCGGATGGAGGTGTCGATCTGTTGCTGGTTGATCTGGGGGCCCATTTCGATGGACTCGTCGAGTCCGTTGCCGACCTTGAGGGCGTCGGCGCGGGCGACTAGTTTTTCGGTGAACTCCGCTGCGATTTTTTTGTGGAGCAGGATGCGGCTGGTGGCGGTGCAACGCTGGCCGGTGGTGCCGAAGACTCCCCATAACGCGCCGTCGAGGGCGAGGTCGAGATTGGCGTCTTCGAGGACGATCATGGCGTTTTTGCCGCCCATTTCGAGCGAGCAGGGCTTGAAGTTGGCGGCGGCGGTCTGGCCGACCATGCGGCCGACTTCGCTCGATCCGGTGAAGGAGATGGCGCGCACGCCGGGGTGCGCGACGAGGGGCGCGCCAGCGTCGGGGCCGAAGCCGGTGAGGATGTTCACGACGCCTGGCGGGAGGCCGGCGTCGATGAGCGTCTGCACGAGGTTGAAGGTGGAAAGCGGCGTGTCCTCGGCGGGTTTGATGACGCAGGTGTTGCCGCAGACGAGCGCGGGGAAGAGCTTCCAGGAGGGGATGGCCATGGGGAAATTCCACGGCGCGATCATGCCGACGACGCCGACCGGCATGCGCACGGACATGGCGAATTTGCTGCGCAGCTCGGAGGGGGTGGTTTGTCCGAAGAGGCGGCGGCCCTCGCCGGCCATGTAGTAGGCGGTGTCGATGGCCTCCTGCACGTCGCCGCGCGTTTCGCTGAGGACCTTGCCCATTTCGCGGGTCATCTCGCGGGCATACTGCTCCTTGCGCTGGGTGAGGAGCTCGCCGGTGCGGTAGAGGATTTCGGCGCGTTTGGGGGCGGGGGTGAGACGCCAGGTGTTCCAGGCCTTTGCCGCCGCGTTGACGGCGTCGTCGACGTCGTCCGCGCCGGAGGACTGGAATTCGCCAACGATGTCGTCGGAGTCGGCGGGGTTCACGTTGAGAAAAGTCTTGCCGGTACGGGCGGGAACCCACTGGCCGCCGATGAGGTTTTTGTAGAGCTGGGTAGGCACGGGATTTTCTCCTTAAGGCGAAACAGTTCAGCATAGCAAGAAGTTTGCGGCGGCGGGGGCGCTGTGCAATTGTGGGGTAGTGTCTCAGTTTGAACCTCAGGGGCTAAAGCCCCCTTTGTTTTTGAGGAGGTAATGTACGGGCTGAAGCCCGTACCCTTCAAACTGCCCCGTCCCCTTCAAACTGAGACACTTGTGGCAGCAGGCAGCGAAAAAGCAGATCCCCTTCGGCAAGCTCAGGGCAGGCTCTCCACTTCGCTTCGCTCTGGTCGGGATGACAAGTGTGGAATTCACTTGAGTGGCAGGACACTCAAGCCCCGTTGTCTTCAAAAACTTATCCGGATTTCCTGAAATGCACCGCATTGTCGGCAACCGTTACTATTTGGGAAAATCCGCGCTGGAAATGGCGAGGAATCTTCATTCCCTGTCCGGGTTGGCCTTACAATAAGAGCCGAGTCCTCTCAGGAAAAGTTCAACTCTTCATGCCATTGAATGGTTTTCAGTCGCGATCGTCGCGGGCGCACGGGTTGCGCTCGCTGTTCAGCGTGTTTTCGAGCGATCTCGCGATCGATCTCGGGACCGCCAACACCCTCGTGTATGCGGCCGGCAAGGGCATCGTGGTGAACGAGCCGTCCATTGTCGCGATTAATAAAAATACGGGCGAAGTGGAGGCGGTGGGCAAGGAGGCCAAGGAGATGCTGGGGCGGACGCCCGGCAACATCGTGGCCATCAAGCCGATGAAGGACGGCGTCATCGCGGACTTCAAAGTCACGGAGAAGATGCTGAATTACTTCATCCAGAAGGCGCACAACCGGAAGATGATGGTGCATCCGCGGATTGTGATCGGCGTGCCTTCGGAGATAACGCAGGTGGAAAAGCGGGCGGTCGAGGATTCGGCCTATCGCGCCAAGGCGAGCGAGGTTTTTCTGGTGGAGCAGGCGATGGTGGCGGCCATCGGCGCGGGGCTGCCGATTACCGAGCCGAGCGGCAACATGGTGGTTGACATTGGCGGCGGGACGACGGATATCGCGGTGATTTCGCTATCGGGCATCGTCTATTCGCGGTCGGTGCGGATGGCCGGGAACCAGATGGACGAGTCCATCATGAATTACCTGAAGCGGAAATATAACCTGCTGATCGGCGAGCGGACGGCGGAGCAGATCAAGATTGAAATAGGCTCGGCGTATCCGCTGGACAAGCCGATGACGATGGAGATTAAAGGGCGGAACCTGATTGAAGGGGTGCCGAAGACCATCACGATTGATGATGGCGAAATTCGTGAGTCGCTGGGCGAGTCGATTTCGACGATCATGAACGCGATCCGGGTGGCGCTGGAGCGGACGCCGCCGGAGTTGAGCGCGGACATCAGCGACCGCGGGATTGTGCTGACCGGAGGGGGCGCGCTGATCAAGAATCTGGACAAGCGCATTCGCGAGGAAACCGGGCTGCCTGTTTCGATTGCCGACAACCCGCTGGCCAGCGTGGTGCTGGGCACGGGGAAAATGCTGAGTGATTTTCGGCTGCTGCGCAAGATCAAGATCGACTGAGGGCATTTTAGAGTGCAGGTCCCTCCGCTACGCTTCGCTCCGGTCGGGATGACAAGGGTGTGGTTGGTGATGGAGAAAAGTGCAGGTCCCTCCGCTACGCTTCGCTTCGGTCGGGATGACAAAGGTGTGGTTGGTGATGGAAAAGTGCAGGTCCCTCCGCTACGCTTCGCTCCGGTCGAGATGACAAGGGTGTGGTTGGTTTTTCGTAAGTTCAAAGCGTCCTGATCGGGAGGGCGCTATAGAGGAGTATCCCGGCGTGAGCCGGAATTCCAGGCCCCATGGAATCATTTTTCAGCCGCTACAGAAACGCGCTGGTGCTGATTGTGGTGCTGGTGGCGCAACTGCTGGCGCTGGCCGTGCAGGCAAAGCGCCCCCAGACCGATGGCACCGACCGTCCGACGGTGAGCCTGATGCGCTATGCGGTGGTGAGCGTCATTACGCCGCCGGAAAAGCTCTTCCGCAACACCGGCGTGTGGTTTCGCTCGGTGTGGTACGGCTACGTGGATCTGATTCATGTGCGCCGCGAAAACGCCTCGCTACAACAGCAGATTGAGCGGCTGCGGCTGGAGCAGGCCAGCATTGCGCAGGACGCGGCGCAGGGGCTGCGTTTGCAGCGGATGCTGGGATTCCAGGAAAAATACATCCGCAAAACGCTGCCCGCGCAAGTGATCGGAACCAGCGGCTCGAACCAGTCGCAGGTGGTCTACATCGACAAGGGATCGAGAGACGGCTTGCAGCAGGATATGCCGGTGATCACGGCGGACGGAATTGTGGGCAAGGTGAAGGACGTGTTTCCGCACACCAGCCAGGTGCTGCTGGCCACCGACCCGACGAGCGGGCTGGGGGTGATTCTGCAGAACACGCGGATTCGCGGCATTCTGCGGGGCCGCGCCTATGGGCAGCTTGAAGTCGCCGATATTTCGCCGGACAGCCGCATTGCGGCCGGGGAGCCGGTGGTGACCAGCGGCGGCGACCAGATTTTTCCGCGTGGTCTGCCGGTGGGGACGGTGGAGAAGGTCATTGCCGACCCGGAACATGATCCGCTGGTCGATGTGCTGGTGCGTCCGGCGGCGAAGCTCTCGCAGCTTGAGGAAGTGCTGGTGATTACCGGGACGAGTGACACCATGAGTTCGCAGGAGGCCAAAGACCTGGCGGCAAGCGAAGCCGAAGTTGAGGCGGAGCAGAAGCGGGCCTCGGACGTGCTTGCGGAGCGGCTTCCCAGCCGGTTTGATCCGAACGCGCCGGCGGACACCAATCCGCGGCAACTGGTGGATGCGGCGGGAAACCCGGTGAAGGCGCCGGCTTTGCCAAAGCCGCTGCACGCGGACCGCTTCAGCCCCGGCGCGGAGCCGGACGCCGCGGCGATGACTCCGGGCGGTCGCTGGGCCGCAGTGAAGTATGGGATCGAGGACAAAGCTGCTGCGCGTTCGGCGGCTGCGCCACCGCGCACGGCTGCGGGGGTGAGTGCGAAGAGTGGGCCGTTGGGGAACTCCGGCGGCGCGGGGAGTGGAACTTCGGGCTTGCGGACTTCCGCGCCTTCGAGTGCATCGGCTGTCGT
The DNA here is from genome assembly GCA_049680085.1 of Acidobacteriaceae bacterium. GTDB lineage: Bacteria > Acidobacteriota > Terriglobia > Terriglobales > Acidobacteriaceae > Silvibacterium. Next base: position 1,376 of record JBAUHD010000017.1, on the reverse strand, counting down.
GAGCGCGGGGAAAACCCGAACGGCGGGGCAACCGGGCTCGCAGGTGGTGATGGACGGCCCGCAAGGCGCGTCCCGAAAAGTGCAGGCGGCCACGGCCGGGCGGACGCCGGCGGCTACGGCTGTCCCGAAGAAGCCCCGTGTCACTGCGCCGGAGGCGGTGCCGATCAAGTCGCCGATCAAGTCTCCGGATGCGACTCCGGGCGCGACTTCGGGTGCGACTTCCGCGCAGGGGATTGCTCCGCAGGGAGGGACCCAGTAATGGCCCTCATGGCTTCCACCCGTCGTGAGGCGGACGCCCAGTCGTTTCCCCTGCTTGTTTACATTGTTACGCCGGTGCTGGCGCTGGGATTGCAGTCCTTCGCCTCGCTTCACTTTCCGCATTTCGCGCTCCTTGATCTGCCCTTGCTGGTGGTTATTTATTTTGCCTCCACGCTACGGACGCCGATTGCGGCGACGTTCGGAGGCGCGATTCTGGGGCTGGCGCAGGACGCGCTGACGCATCAGCCGCTTGGAATTTTCGGCATTGCCAAGGCGTTCATCGGCTACTCGGCGGCCTCGCTGGGCGTGCGGATTGACACGGAAAACATCATCACGCGGATGCTGCTGACCTTCGGGTTTGTGCTGCTCAATGACGGGATTGACTGGGTGCTGGTGCGGCATCTTCTGGCGCAGCCGATGCCGTGGGGATGGCTTTACCAGCTTGGCCGCGCCGCACTGAATACGCTGGTGGCGATTGTGCTGTTTGCGTTTCTGGACCGGCTGAAAAGGCGGGAGTAGCGCGAGTTGTCCGATACTTTGAAGGATGAATCAGGTGATAAGATATGGGATATAAGGAGTGAATCATGCCGACAACCCAGCGGGCTGGACGCGCCAAGCTTTCCACCACGGTTGATTCCGCCAACTTTCAATATCTTGAAAGGCTCGTCGAGGCAGGCAAAGCGCATTCCATGGCGGATGCGGTGGACCGGGCGGTGCGAGTATTGCGAAGGCTGGAGAGCCGGAGAAATCTGGAGTTCGACACGGCCGCCTACTTCAACGGGCTTTCAGAAGATGCTGCGCGTGAGGAGAACGGGCTCGCCGGTTCGCTCCACGACGCGGCGAAAGGAATCGATTACGACCTTGAGCCCTGACTGGAAGCCGCGACGCGGAGAAATATGGCGCGCCGACCTTGGCGATGGTAAAAAACATGCTGTGGTGGTGATTTCGCTCGACGCACGGAACCTGAGCGAGCGGACTTCCTCCATTCTGGTGGTGCCATTCGGCAGTTACGGCGCGGAGGGCCCCACCTCAAAGAGAATGGAGCCGGGCGAAACTGGATTACCCGAGCCCTCGTTTCTGAAGGCCCACTTTATTCAGGTTCTTCCCAAGGCAAGACT
>JBAUHD010000016.1:0-2257 GCA_049680085.1 Acidobacteriaceae bacterium | reverse complement strand
GTGGGCATGGGATACAGCCAGCACGCGGGGCTGGTCGCCGTGGCCGACGGCAGCGAGGAAGCCGACCAGCGGCTGCGCATGTGCCTGACGAATGATCCGGCGCTGGGTGTGGTGCGCCACGCGGATGCGGGATATGAGCTTGCGAAAGAGACGGCCCGCGAGCGCGGGCTGGATATGCCGAGCCTGCCATGAAAGCTGATTTGCTCATAAGGGGAATCTCGCAGCTCGTGACTGCGGAAGGCGCAGGGCCGAAGCGCGGCGCGGCCATGCGCGCGGTGAAGGTTGTGGAGCGGGCGGCGTTGGCGGTCTCGTCCGGGCTCATCGTGTGGGCCGGAAAAGAAAACGAGTGGTCCGGCGACGCGGCGGCCACGGTGGACGCGGGCGGCTGCGCGGTGGTTCCGGGGCTGGTGGATCCTCACACGCACGCAGTGTGGGCGGGCGACCGGCTCGGAGACTTTGAAGCGCGGGCCTCGGGCGCGACGTATCAGTCGATTCTGGCCGCGGGCGGCGGAATACGCAGCACGATTCGCGCGACGGCGGAGGTTTCCGCCGAGGAGCTTGCCCGGCTGGCAAAGCCGCGCATCGATGCGCTGATGCGGTCGGGTGCGACAACCATCGAGGTGAAGTCGGGCTATGGGTTCACGGTTGCGGCGGAGTTGAAAATGCTGGAGGCGATCCGGCTGCTGGCGGGAATGGTTGCGGCGCGCATTGTGCCGACACTTTTGATTCATGTTCCGCCGGTGGAGGCAGCAGAGAGGCCGGAGTATGTATCAGCGGTAGTTACGGAATTGATTCCGGAAGTCGCGAAGCGCAAGATGGCCGCGGCGGTCGATGTGTTCGTCGAGAAGGAGGCATGGAGCGTGCCGGAAGCGGAGCGGATGCTGACTGCTGCGAGGCAGCATGGACTCGGGATGAAGCTGCACGCCGACCAATTTCATGCGATGGGCGGCGTCGAGTTGGGTGTTCGCCATGAAGCAATGAGTGTGGATCATCTGGAAGCATCCGGTCCGGAGCAGATTGCGGCAATCGCCGCGAGCGGCACGATTGCGACCATCCTGCCGGGAGTCTCGCTGCATCTGGGAACGCCGCCGGCGTTGGGACGGAAGCTGATTGACGCGGGGGCGGCGGTTGCGATCGGCACGGACCTGAATCCGGGATCGAGCCCGCTGTTTTCCGTCTCCGAGGCGATGGCCCTGGCGGTCCGGCTGAACGGGTTGACACCGCAGGAGGCGCTGGTAGCGGGCACGGTGAACGCCGCGTGCGCGCTGGGTCTTGCAAATACCGGGAGGCTCGAAGCCGGGTGCGCGGCGGATTTTCTGATTCTTCGCGGCGGTGATTGGCGCCAGCTTGCATATACTCTGGGAGATACTCCCGTGCGCGAAGTTTGGATCGCGGGACGGAGGACGCACGAATGAACAGGCTTTATTGTCCGGAGCTGCTTTACTCAAAGGGAAGATTTCTGACCAGCGCGGCGGTTCTGGTCAGCGAATCGGGCACGCTGATGGAAATTCCAGAGCAGTTGGACACCACTTCCACCCGCATCGTTTATATGCCTGGAAAAGCATTGCTTCCCGGCCTGGTGAATGCGCATTCGCATTCGTTTCAGCGGCTGCTTCGCGGCAGATCGGAGTCGCGAGCCGAGAGCGGCGGCGATTTCTGGTCGTGGCGCCAGACCATGTATCACGCGGCCAATCAGCTTGATCGTGATGGCGTTTACGACGCGGCGCGCATGGCGTTTCTGGAAATGGCGCTGGCGGGGACCACGGCGGTGGGCGAGTTTCATTACCTTCACAATGCGCCGGACGGCAGGCCGTATGACGATCCAAACCTGCTGGCCAAGCAGGTGATCGCCGCCGCTCGCTCGGTGGGGTTGCGGATTGTTCTGTTGCGGGCGGCGTACCTGCGTTCGGGGTTTGAAGCCGCGCGGGACGAGAATCAGGCGAGGTTTTTTGAATCGGGTCCCGCATTCCTTGAAAATACTGCCGCACTGATGGATGAGTATGCGGATACGCCGGAGGTGGGAGTCGGGATTGCGCCGCACAGCGTGCGCGCGGTTCCGCTCGGCGATCTGAAGATGATGGCGGAATGGAACCAGAGCACGGGCCTGCCCTTTCATATGCACGTCTCCGAGCAAATCGCGGAAAATGAAGCCTGCGTACGCGAGCATGGGCTTACTCCCGTCGAGTTGCTCAGCAGAGAGCGGCTTCTCTCGCCGAAGTTCACGGCCGTGCACGGCATTCACGTGACAAGCGCGGAG
>JBAUHD010000015.1:0-3247 GCA_049680085.1 Acidobacteriaceae bacterium | reverse complement strand
GCTGATCGGGGACGTGTGGTTTGCTTCCGGACAGTCGAATATGCAGTTGCCGCTGATGGGTTTTCCCAACAGCGCGGTGGTGACGAACGGGGACGAGGAGATCAGGAACGCGACCAACCCGAACCTGCGCCTGCTGCACATCCCCATGATTGGCAAGCACTACCCGCAGCGCGACCAGGGGGCGTCGTGGACGCTGTGTACGCCGGAGACCGCTGCGAGCTTTTCCGCGGCGGCGTATTTTTTCGGACGCGAAATCGCGGCCCGGGAGCACGTTCCGGTGGGGCTCATCGATTCGAGCTACGGCGGGACTCCAATTGCGGCGTGGATGAGCATGGGGGCTCTGGGGCGCGACGCCTCGCTGATACCGGTGTTTGCGGAGTGGGCGCGGTTTTCCGCTGACCAGGCGGATGTGCCGCGGATTCTCGCGATGGAAAAGCGCGAGGATGCCGCGGCGGTCGCCGCCGGGCGCCCCGTACCCGTGCATCCGTGGCATCCGAACGATGATTCGTGGTCGCCAGCCTGGCTTTATAACGCGATGGTGGCTCCGGCGATCAAGTACCCGATCAAGGGCGTGATCTGGTATCAGGGAGCCAGCGACAGCCGGTTGGATTACGCGGGAATGTACGAGCGGGAGTTTCCGGCGTTGATTGCCGACTGGCGCAGCGACTGGCGGGAAGGCAATTTCCCCTTCCTGTTTGTTCAGATTTCGAGCTTCACTTCAACGCCGCAAGAGGACTGGGCGGTGATCCGAGAGGCGCAGCGGCGGACGCTGTCGGCCGCGAACACCGCCATGGCCGTGACCATTGACATTGGCAACCCAACGAATGTGCATCCGGCGGACAAGCAGGACGTGGGGCATCGTCTGGCGCTGGCGGCGCGCGTGCTGGCCTATGGTGAGCAGGTGGAGGACTCGGGGCCGCTGTATCGGCAGGCGACGACGGATGGGAGCGAGCTTCGGGTGCGGTTTGACCATGACGCGAGCGGGCTGGTCGCCAAAGGCGGGCCGCTGACGGGCTTTGAGATCGCGGGCGCGGACCACAAGTTTGTCCCGGCAACGGCGCGGATTGAGGGGAAGACGGTAGCGGTTTCGTCGCCGGAGGTGACGGAGCCGGAGTTTGTGCGCTACGGCTGGGCGAACTCGCCAACCGTGAACCTTTTTAACGGCGCGGGGTTGCCGGCTTCTCCGTTTACTTCGGAGAAGGAGATTCCGAAACCATAAGGGAACTTTGCGCTGAACCCACCCTGTTTTCTGGATTGGTACAGAGGCCGATTTCTTTTTTGCGGAGAGTGGTTGACGGAGTTGGGGAGTGGGGCTAGTCTGAGCGCAACCTGAATCGTGACGGCGGCGTGAATGCGCGGCGCGATTTGGGGGGAGCGCAGTTACGAGCGAAGTCGGGGCCATCCTTAACTCGTGCTTCAGTGGGCGGTTTGCGGACCGCCGGGGAATGCTTCCCTCAGCGGCTAAAGCCGCTCCGAGAGTAGATGGTCTGATGGACGGCCTGAAGGCCGTCCCCTTCAAAACAACTTCAAAGGGCTGCTCAGGGGTAAGCCGAAGGTATTTTCAGGCATCTCTTTTCTCCGGTGGGCCGGGGTTGCCGGTCTGCTTCCTTAGTCGATCCAACGCATCTAAAACAGGTAGCCCCCTGCTGGGCTGCCACGGAGGTTAATCGCCAGCTTGAGTACAAAAGCGCTCGACATTACGCCGAATCTTGAGCCCCTTTTTGGGACCCGCGATGAAAATCTGAGACTCATGGAAGATAGGCTCCATGTGCGGATTGAGATGAAGCAGGACGCCGTGATGGTGGAGGGGGCGGAGGAGAGCGTGGCGCGCGTCGAGCGCATCTTCTCAGACTTTGAAGCGCTGCGACGAGCCGGGGTGACGCTACAGAACGGCGAGCTGAACGGGATGCTGCGGCTGGTGGTGGCCGATCCCTCGATCACGCTGCGGTCGCTGGTCGAGACGGGCAAGCAGCGCTCATCGGGAATCAAGCGGATGGTGCAGCCGCGGTCGCTGAATCAGCGGCGATATGTGGAGGCGATTGATTCGCTGGACATGGTGTTCGGCATTGGCCCGGCGGGAACCGGGAAAACCTACCTGGCCGTGGCCATGGCCGCATCGGCGCTGCTGGCGAAGAAGGTGAGCCGGATCATCCTGGTGAGGCCGGCGGTGGAGGCGGGTGAGCGGCTGGGCTTTTTGCCGGGCAGCTTGCAGGAGAAGGTCGATCCGTATCTGCGGCCCTTGTATGACGCGCTTTACGAGCTGCTGGAGCCGGAGCGCGTGGACCGGATGCTGGAGAAAAACGTGATCGAGATTGCTCCGCTGGCGTTTATGCGCGGGCGCACGCTCAACGATGCCTTCGTCATCATGGACGAGGCGCAGAATACAACCAGCGAGCAGATGAAGATGTTTCTGACGCGGCTGGGAAACAACTCCAAGGCCGTCATTACGGGCGACATCACACAAATTGACCTGCCGAATCCGCGCCGGTCGGGGCTGATTGAAGCGATGGCTGTGCTGGAAGGGGTGGACGGGATTGGGTTTGTCCACTTTGAGGCCGGAGACGTAGTGCGGCATCATCTGGTGCAGCGAATCATTCAGGCTTACGACAGCTTCGGGCGGGTTCAGCCGGAGCTTCCGCTGGGGATGGATGGCGAGGCGGCGGGCGAAGCCAACAAGAGGCCGGTGAGCTGAAGGGCGCTAAAAAGCGGGTGGCTAAGAAGCGGTCAGCTAAAAACCGGGTGGCTAAGAAACGGGCAGCTAGAGCAAATCCAGCTTTGTTGTACCCAAATGAAACCCTTGTCATCCCGACCGAAGTTCGCGAAGCGAACGCAGCGGAGGGATCTGCATTTTTTCTGGGGTACACCAATACTGGTTCTGCCCTATAAAGCGGTTGGCTTGGGTCCGGTCAGCGAAGGGGCAGCTACTATACCATTGTGAGGGAGGGCTTTTGGGGCTCTCCCTTTTGCTTTTGCTCGATCCATGATTCTGGTTGATCCTTCAATACGCGCGCAGTTTGGCCGCTCCGCTTTCACCAAGCGAGGGCTGGAGGCGTTTTTTGCCGAGGCGCGGCGGGCGGCGGGGCTGAAAGGTTCGGTTTCGGTTCTGCTGACCGGCGACGGCGAGATTCGGCGCCTGAACCGGGAGTTTCGCGGAAAGGACAAGGCGACGGACGTGCTTTCTTTGTCGGCGGGCGACGCGCCGGGCCGGAGTCGCGCAGCGGGGGACCTGGCGATTTCGGTCGAGACG
>JBAUHD010000014.1:0-3701 GCA_049680085.1 Acidobacteriaceae bacterium | reverse complement strand
TTGCGCTTTCAGGGATGCCGTATTGGACGACGGATATTGCCGGGTATGGGCCGCCTTACGCGCGCGACACGCGTGATCCGGCGTATCAGGAGCTTTATGCGCGGTGGTACGAATTTGGGGTGTTCTGTCCGATTTTCCGCACGCATGGGCATCGCGCGAATGACGAAAATGAGGTCTTCAGCTATGGGCCGGTGAAGCCGATTCTGGTGCGCTACGACAAGCTGCGCTATCGGCTGCTGCCTTACATCTATTCGCTGGCGTGGGGGGTGACGCATGAGGATTCGACCATCATGCGTCCGCTGGTGATGGATTGGCGGACGGACGCGAAGGTGTGGAACATTGGCGATGAATATATGTTCGGACCGGCGATTCTGGTGAGTCCGGTGACGCGGGAGGGTGCGAGTTCGCGCGAAGCGTATTTGCCTCCGGCGGCGCGGTGGTATGACTTCTGGACGGGGAAGAGTGCCGCGGGAGACGCGTGGGTGCAGGCGGCGGCGCCGCTGGATCGGATTCCGCTGTACGTGAGGGCGGGGTCGATTGTGCCGATGGGGCCGGAGGTTGAGTGGGCGCGGCAGAAGCCGGATGCTCCGATCTATCTGCGCGTGTATCGCGGAGCGGATGGACACTTCACGCTGTATGAAGACCAGGGCGATACGTATGCCTATGAGAAGGGCGCGCGGGCTACGATTCCGATGGAGTGGAATGAGGCAGCGCAGACTCTGACGATTGGGGCGCGGGTCGGGAGTTATCCGGGAATGCCGGCGCAGCGGGAGTTCAGGGTTGTGTTTGTGGGCGAGGGGCATGGCGCAGGTGGAGCGGTTGCGGGGAATGCGGATCGAAGCGTAGAGTACACCGGCTCGGTCGTGACGGTGAGTGCGCGTTGATGTGGGGGAATTCGATTGGGGAGAGCATCCCTCAGCGGCTAAAGCCGCATTGATTTCAGGCTACTTTATGGACGGGCTGAAGCCCGTCCCCTTCAAAAGCGCTCGCCACTGTCGCTTTGGAGCGCATTAGAGCAGTTCCAGCATTGGTGTATCCATGGACGAGAGTGCAGGTCCCTCCACTTCGCTCACTGCCCACCCCAGCACGCGAACACCGCGCGTGCCGGGGACCCCGGTTGCGTTCGCTTCGGTCGGGATGACAATAGTTGGAATCAAGGTATAGCAAAGCTGGATATGCGCTACGCGCCGAGGGCGGCGAGGGATGCTTTGATGGATGGGGTTCGTCCGGCTTCGACTTCGCGGCGGCGGATGGTGTGGAATTTCCAGAGGGTTCCGTTGGCCTGGGCGAGCGCGGCGATGCGTTCTGTGTAGGCGGCAAGCTTTTTGCCGGGGAGGGCGAAAAGAGCCGTGTCGTCTTCGAGCACGTCGAGATAGGCGCGGGCCCCGCAGCATCCGAGGCTGAGGGCGGCGCGCCCGGTGTTCATGACTTGCGGAATAACCGCGCAGGCGGGGCGGCCCATGGCGGGAGGGTTCTGGTTCTCGACCTGCTGTGTGGCCTCGGTGAGAATGAGCGACTGTCTCGCATCGACAAAGAGCAGCACCACATCAGGCGCGAGCGGGGTTTCGGCCAGCGGCGCGTAGACGACGTGCGCGGGGCGCGACTGGAGGACGGGAATCTGCGGGAGGTCCTTTGCGGTAACGTAGCCGAGCTCGCCGAGGGCCTGGAGGGAGTCGGTGAGTTCGGTTGCCTGGTGGGGAGGCGGCGTGAGGTTATGGGTGTAGACGCCGATGGGGCATAGGGCGTGGTCGGCGGAAGAAGTGGCGAAGGCACCGTGGGCGGCGTCTTCCCAGAAGCGGCAGCCGGCTGGGACCTGGCCTCGGTGCGCGGGGATGGAGTCCGGAACAGTTTGCGCGAAGCAGACGGCGACGGGCGGCTGGCGGAGTTCGAGGCTGGCGGCGAGGGTCTGGGCGAGTTCCGCGTAATGGTTTTCCATCTTTAACCTTTGTGCTCGGCGGTGAAGCCAAGATCGGTGATGAAGCTGCGCAGGGAGACTTCGTTGATCTGGGTGGGGGAATACTGAACGGTCACGACGGCTTCGGGATACGTTGCTTGGACGGATTTGACGCCCTTTTGTCGCTCCAGCATGGTTTCGAGGCCGACGGCGCAGGTGGGGCAGGTGAATCCGCGGACGCGCCATTGGGCGGTTTTGGTTTCGCCGGCGGGTTCGTGCTCGTGATGTTCGAGCACGTCAAGAGTGCCGATGGAGGCGAGTCCGGTTGCTCCGGTGATTGCGGCGAATTTTAGGAATTGTCTGCGGATCATTTTTGTTTCTCCTTCATGGAAATTGAACTGGTTCTACAAATGTCAATTCGGCGAATTCAGAAGGCATCCCCTCAGGGGCTATAAAGAGGCTGCGGAAAAACTCGGTTCGGGAAAGGAAACCATCCCTCAGCGGCTAAAGCCGCGCTGATTTTAGGTCACTTAACGGACGGGCTGAAGCCCGTCCCCTTCAAAACCCGATTCAGCCCTGAGTTTTTCCGCAGCCTGTAAAGCCCCTCCAAATCTGGTCGTTTACGGCACGACTAAAGTCGTGCCCTGATACGAAACCCGAGTTTTTCGCAAGCTGTGAAGTCGTGCCCTGATACGAAACCTCGTGACGTGATGCAGCATCATTGATGCCTCCTTGCTACTTCGCGGTGGCGGTGCCGGGAGTGTATTTCCAGGCGGTCTGGATGGTGGCTTTGTCGGCGAATTGGGTGTCGGTATACGCGCTGAAGGGAATCTTTTTCTTGAGGACGCCGGTTTGGAGCATGAGGTCGCGCACCATGTCGAAGTCGGCCTTGCGGGGGGCGAGCTGGTTGTAGCGGATGCGGGTCATGGGCTTGGTGAGCGCCCAGCGCAGCAGTTCGGGGCGCTGGTGGTAGTAGTAGCGTCCGACGAAATCGGCGGCGTCGATACGGTTGGGGCGGCTGGTGTCGAGCCAGAGGCCGGAGCGGGCGATGCCGTCGACGAGCGTTTGGACGACGTAGGGGCGCTTGTCGATGAGGTCCTGGCGCACGACGAGGATGCAGGACATATAGTCGGGCCAGTATTTGTCGGCGTAGAAGAGAATGCGTCCGTAGCCGTCCATTTCGGCCTGCGAGGGGAAAGGCTCGCCCATGACGAAGGCGTCGATGGCTCCGGCTTCGAGCGCGCCGGAAACGTCGGGCGGAGCCATTTCGACCATCTTGATGGAATCGGGCGGCATGTTGAGGGCCTGCTCGGCGCGGAAGAGCAGAAGGCGCTCATCGGAGAAGCGGCTGGGGATGGCGACGGTGCGTCCCTTGAGGTCGGCGAAGGATTTGATGGGGCCGCCTTTGCGGACGACGACGGCGCTGCCGTTGCGGTGGCCGAGGTAGACGACCTTGATGGGCACTCCCTGGGCGGCGAGGGCGATGGCGAGCGGCGCGACGATGAAGGCGGCCTGGATTTTGTTGGCGATGAGGGCTTCCTTGAGTTCGGGAAAGCCCTGGAACATGCGCGGCAGGTACATTTCGCCGCTGTCGGAATATTTGGAGATGTAGTCCGTGACCGGACAGGTGAGCTGGCAGGTGACGGGGATGTAGCCGACGATGATTTTGCGTTCGGCGGGCGGGCGATAGTCGTTGAGCACGGCGGCCCAGTTGACGTTGAGCCATCCGTGGAGGGCGGAGACGACGACGAGCCATGCGATGGCAACACAGAGGACTTTGGCTTTGAGGCCCATGGAGGCGAGGCGT
>JBAUHD010000013.1:0-3868 GCA_049680085.1 Acidobacteriaceae bacterium | reverse complement strand
GCGAACAACTACGATCTTTTCGACTTTGCATGCAACGGAGCGCGGGATTGAAGCCTATGCGGGAATTTGGGTCAATCGTCGGAGGCAGGCAACTCTCCGGCGAGCGCTGGATTGAGATTCGGAACCCTTATACCGGGGAAATTGTCGGCAGGGTCGCATCGGCGGATCGGGCGGCGACTGTTGCGGCTTTATCTCAGGCGCATCACGCCAGAATTTACTTGAGCCGGCACGAACGCCACGAGCTTCTTCAGCGGATGGCTGCGCGTCTGGAAAATGAGGCCGCCGAAGTGGGCAGGCTGATCACGGATGAGTCCGGCCTCTGCCTCAGGGACACCAAATACGAGGTGGAACGAGCCTCCGACGTGCTCCGATTTGCCGCCATCCAGAGCCTGCTGGACGATTCCGAGGTATTTCCCTGCGATGTGTCCAGAGTGGGAAGGCCGCGCCGCATCTACACCATGCGCGAGCCGCTGCAGTTGATTGCCTGCATTACACCGTTCAACCACCCCTTGAATCAGGTGGTTCACAAGATTGCCCCGGCGATTGCAACCGATAACAAGGCGATTCTCAAGCCGTCGCAACTTACGCCGCTGTCAGCCTATCGGTTTATTCAGATGGCGTTGGAGTGCGGGATGCCACCCGGAATGGTCACTGTGCTTAGCGGGCCGACTCCGGAGGTGGCAGAAGCCATTGTCGGGAGTCCTCTGGTGGATATGATTACGTTCACCGGGGGTACCGAAACAGGGAAGCGGATCGCCCAGTCGGCGGGATATAAGCGACTGGTACTCGAAATGGGTGGCAGTTCGGCAATGCTCGTGCTGGCCGATGCGGATCCGGTTCAGGCGGTCGAAATTGCGATTGCGGGAATCTTCAAAAATTCCGGGCAGCGGTGCACGGCCATCCGGCGCCTGCTCGTGCACACGAGTCTCGTCCGGGAATTTGCGAATCTGCTCGCAGAGCGGACAAGCCAACTGAAGGTTGGCGACCCTTACGATGCCGCTACTGACGTTGGGACTGTCATCAGCGAAAAGGCGGCCATCGAGATTCAAAAGCGCGTGCAGCAATCAGTGGACCAGGGGGCAAAAGTCCTGGTGGGACATCGGCGTGAAGGCGCGGTGTATGCGCCCACGGTTCTGACCGATGTTCGCAATCATTATGCGGTAGCCTCGTGCGAGACCTTCGGCCCGGTTGCGCCCATTTTGTCATTCGACACGCTTGACGAGGCAATCGAAATCGCCAACGATTCTGAATTTGGGCTTTCCGGCGCTGTTGTGAGCAACCACTGGCCTTCCATTCAGCGGGTCATTTCGGAATTGCGCACCGGTACGGTCAATGTGAATGAAGTTCCCGGGTTTCGCCTGGAATGGTCACCGTTCGGCGGAGTCAAGTCTTCCGGTCTCGGATACAAGGAAGGTGTGATCGAGGCCATGAAGAGCATGACTTATGTCAAGACCTACTCGCTTCCGTGGGAGCGCCCATAAATAGATGAAAGCTTCGTCCCCATCGGAGAAAGCCTGGCGCTGGCGTGTTTTTCTGATCACGTGGCTTGTCTATGCGGCCTATTACTTTTGCCGCAAGAATTTCAGCGTGGAGATGCCGCTGCTCGAACACGAGTTCGGCTACTCGAACCTGCAGCTCGCGACGGTCGTTTTCGGCTACAGCCTTTTTTACGCCCTGGGGCAATTTTGCTCCGGCATCCTCTCGGACCACTTCGGCCCGAGAAAGGTTGTAGGAATTGGGATGTTGATTGTTGCCCTGGCGAATTTCGCCATGGGGTTCCAGATGTCCCTGGTCGGATTTGGATTGCTTGGTTGTCTGAATGGAGTCGCTCAATCCACCGGCTGGCCCGGCCTGGTAAAGAATATGGCTTCCTGGTTCAAGCGGGAAGAACGCGGCGTGGTCATGGGATGGTGGGGGACGAACTACGCGCTGGGCGGATTTGCGGCAACGATCTTTGTCACCTTCGTGGTGACTCAACTCAAGCTTTTTTCGCACTGGGGATGGCGCCGCGGATTCTGGCTGCCTGCCGCTGTGGTCGTTGTCGTCGCGATCGCGTATATCACGTTGGTCAGAGACCGCCCCTCCGATGTTGGTCTGCCGGATGTCGACGAGGATGCTCCGCTCGTTCAATCCGGGGCGCAGCCAAAGGGAGATGGGGAGGCGGGAGGGGCTCCGCAAGGAACGCTAACCGTTTTTCGGAAGCTTATTTCGGAAAAAACAATCTGGATCGTTTCCGGTACATTCTTTCTGCTGAAGATGACCCGCTATGGGTTCTTGTTCTGGCTTCCCGTGTACATGACGCAGCAGCTCCACTATTCCGTGAAGGATGCCGGTTATACCTCGTCGCTGTACGAACTGGTGGGCTTTTCAGGGGCGCTTATTGCAGGATATGCTTCCGACCGGCTGTTCCATTCCCGGCGCCCGCCGGTGATCGCGCTTATGCTGTGGGGGCTGGCGCTGGCTTGCCTGGTTCAACCGGTACTGTCAGGCTACGGACGCTGGGGGAACATCGTCGGCGTCTGCCTCATCGGAATTATGACCTTTGGACCGGACACGCTCATTTCCGGAGCGACGGCGCAGGATCTGGGTAGTACTCAAGGAGCTGCAACAGCGGCCGGCTTTATTGACGGTGTGGGATCACTCGGCCAGTTGGGGTCGCCGTTTGTGGTGGCGCTGATCTCGGCGCGCTATGGATGGAATGCGCTGTTCTACACATTTGTTCTGCTTGCCGCGGCCGCCGGGGTGTTGATGGCCACGCGATGGAAGTATCTTCCCGCGGCAACCAATCAAGCTGTCGCCGATGCGATGGAACTGGAGAGATCCGTATGACCAATTCGTGGGAAAAACTCCGATCAGAGGGTGACGTCAACATCTCGCCGAGACGAAGCGCCTGGTCGGATCGCCATATCGATTCGGAAACGCGGGAATGGCTCCGCAAGGACGAGCAGTACTTCCTTCGCCAGTCGCTTTCCACTCCCTGCCTGAACGTGCTGAGAGGCTGCGGGGGAATCTGGGTGGAAGATCTTCAGGGCCGGCGCTACATGGATTTCCACGGAAACAATGTTCATCAGGTTGGCTTCGGAAACCCACGGGTCATTGATGCGATCACCGAGCAGATGAAAACACTGTCGTTTTGCACACGGCGGTACACCAACATCCCGGCAATTCAATTAGCCGAGAAGCTGGCTCAGCTTGCCCCTGGAAATTTGAACAAGGTTTTGTTTGCTCCGGGTGGCACACTGGCCATCGGCATGGCTCTGAAACTGGCGCGTGCGGCTACTGGCCGTTTCAAGACCATCTCGATGTGGGATTCGTTTCACGGTGCTTCGCTCGATGCAATCTCTATCGGCGGCGAGGCGATCTTTCGCGCCGGCGCCGGCCCCCTGCTTCCCGGCGCCGAACATGCGCCGCCGCCCGATCCCATTCATTGCCCGTTCGAATGCGGAGAACGCTGTAGTCTCCGCTGCGCAAACTATATCGAGTACATGCTTGAGAAAGAAGGAGACGTGGCCGCGGTCATTGCCGAAACGATCCGCAGCACGCCCTACATACCCCCCCCGGAATACTGGCAGCAAGTTCGCGCCGCATGCGATCGCCACGGCGCGTTGCTGATTCTCGATGAAATTCCACATTGCCTTGGCAGAACGGGTCGCATGTTCACCTGCGAGAACTATGGCATCGTGCCGGACATTCTGGTAATCGGCAAAGGTCTCGGAGGAGGTATTTTCCCGCTTGCGGCCCTGATTGCGCGGGACACGCTGGACATTGCACCGGATCGAGCGCTTGGCCACTATACCCACGAGAAGAACCCTGTGGCCTGCGCAGCGGCTCTTGCAACCCTCGAGATACTGGAAGATGGGATGCTGGA
>JBAUHD010000012.1:0-1558 GCA_049680085.1 Acidobacteriaceae bacterium | reverse complement strand
CTGCTTGGCTCTTCTTTGAGCGAACACCCTGTCGTTGGGAATGAAAATCGAGCCGCCCGAAGCGAACCGCAGGTCCCTCCACTTCGCTTCGCTCCGGTCGGGATGACAATCGGTTAGGGTGACACTCTATCCGGCGTATTTGGCTTTGTTGCGGACGATGGCGGCGCGGGCTTCGCGGTCGGCTTCGCGGCGGCGCTCGGTTTCGCGTTTGTCCCAGTCCTGCTTGCCTTTGGCGACGGCCAGTTCGCACTTGACCTTGCCGCGGCGGAAGTAGAGGCGGGTGGGGATGAGCGTATGCCCTTTGATTTGCGTCTGTGAAAGTAGCTTGCGGATTTCCTGCTGATGGAGCAGAAGTTTTCGGGTCCGGAGCGAATCGTGATTGCTGGAGTTTCCGTGAGAATAGGGCCCGATGTGGGCGTTGAGCAGGAAAGCCTCTCCGTCCTTGATGAGGCCGTAGGCGTCCTTAAGATTGGCTTTGCCTTCGCGGATGGATTTGACCTCGGTTCCGCGCAGAGCCACACCGGCCTCGAAGCGGTCGAGGAGGAAGTAATTATGGCTGGCGGCACGGTTGACGGCGGCGTCGCGCTCACCGGCGGGGACGGGATCGCGGGGCTTGTTTTTTTGCGGCGCCTGAATGTTGGAATGGGTGGTTTGGCGGGGCATGGGCGGGAGTCCAGAAATTAATGCTAGCACGTGAAGACAGGGCTCAGAGCTCAGGGCTCAGGAAGACAGCGATCATCGTACAGCAGTCGGGGACCAGGTCGTGGTGAAGAAAGTGCGGGTCCCTCCGCTGCGCTTCGCTCCGGTCGGGATGACAACTTTGTTTCGGGCGCTGCGCTCGGAATGACAACTTTTTTTGAATGGACATTTTCATGGCAGGGAACACATCGATCAGGTTGATTGGCTCTTGAAGAGGATGAACGAGACTGAGACACGACCGAGGGATGCGACTGTTATACTTGAGGAGCATTCCGCCACAGGCCGCAGCGGGGGTAAGCCGAGGCTGCGCGCGTATTTACGGATGTTTCCAACCCCAGCCTTCCGGAGTTTCATGAACAATCGCAAAGTGAAGTGGGCATTCTGCGCCGCGCTTGTCCTGATGATGGGGCTATCGCTTTTTTGCTTTACGCCGGGCGTGCTGGCGCGCTCTCATGAGTCATCGGCCTCGAAGCTATACAAGCAGGGACAGCAGGCCGAGGCGCGGGACGACATTGAAGGCGCGTACGAGTTCTTCTACCAGGCCTACCAGAAGAAGCCCGAGGATATCCGGTACAAAACGGCCTACGAACGGACACGGTTTACCGCGGCCTCGCTGCATGTGAAGCACGGCGAGACGCTGCGGGACCAGGGCGATGTGACGGGGGCGCTGACGGAATTTTTGCGCGCGCTGCAGATTGATCCGAGCAATGAGCTGGCGACGCAGGAGATACGGGCGACGCGGCGGGAGTCGGCGGCCAAGGCGGCGAAACAGTCCGCAAAAACAAGCGTCGATACGAATGGCGAGCCGATTCCGGCGGGCGAAGCGGCTTCGATGGGCGAGATGGGCGGGCCGATTCAC
>JBAUHD010000011.1:0-17914 GCA_049680085.1 Acidobacteriaceae bacterium | reverse complement strand
ATTTCTCCCCACTGGGACAATGCTCTGGAGTTCATTTCCATTTTGGCGAAAAAGCAGGTCCTCCTGGCTATCGGTCACAGCGACGCCACGCCGGCCCAGATTCATTCCGCCGTCGATGCCGGCGCCTCCTTGTCCACCCACCTCGGCAATGGACTCGCAAGCCCGCTCCCCCGCCATCCCAACTTGCTGTGGACGCAGCTCGCCGAGGATCGTCTCGCCGCCGGTTTCATCGCCGATGGCCATCATCTGCCTGCCGACACGCTGAAAGTCATGTTGCGGGCCAAAGGAATCGACTGCAGCTTCCTTGTCTCCGATGCCGTCTCGCTGGCTGGCATGCCGGCCGGCATCTATGAAACGCCCGTCGGCGGCAGGGTGGAAGTAACTGCGGAGAGACGAATCGTAAGCGCTTCCGGCGGAGGATTTCTGGCCGGGGCCTACCGGCCGCTCATCGACGGCGTCGCCTTCATTGCCGGCATGGATGGGTTCTCGCTCCACGATGCTATTCGGATGGCGACCGCGAATCCAGGCCGCTTTGTCGGCTCACGCGGCGCGCTCCGCGTCGGAGCCGACGCGGATCTGGTCCGCTTCGACCGGAATCCTGATTCCTCCAAATTCCAAATTCGTACTGTGCTGATAAAGGGAAAAGAATGGCAATAAACGCCGGACAGCGCTCATATACTTCGGGTCGCGCATTGATCACCCGCTTAAGCTATCTGTTGCCCGCGGCCGGATCTCACCCAATATCTTGTCGCGAGAAGTGCTTATTGGGCCGCACGAATCTCTCTTGATGAATTCGGTCGGAATCGTAGCACGTTGAGGGTCCAGATCTGGCTTCGCCAGACGATTGAAGACAAGATCAACAAGCTGCTTCCCTAACTGCTCGGGAAATTCCCGGGTGGAGCTCAAGGATGGATACAGCCATGTGCCGACAGTATCGTCGCAGCCGACCACGCTGACATCTTCAGGAATTTTCAGCCCTCTATCCCTGAGCGCCTTATAAACACCATGCGCCGTCGGATCATTGCCTGCAAGAATTGCTGTGACAGACTTATCGCGCGCTAGCAGTGACTTGGTCCCGAGATATCCGCCTACCGTATCGTCTTCTGAGTCAGTGCAGCTCTCGCGCGGTGTCAGGCCGGCTTCTTCCATCGCGTGGCGATAACCTTCACAGCAGCGCTTAAACCATGGCAGGCGGGTGTTGCCGACAAACCAGATATGCCGGTGCCCCAGTTCAATCAGATACCGGACCGCGTCCTTGCTGCCTTGAATATCATCGGCAAACACCACATCGCAATCTTCCAGGCCCTCCTGCGTTCCAGTCAGATTATTGCCAAAAACAACAAAAGGAATGCCTTTGTGTGCCAGCAACTTGGTGAGGTTCGTCGAGTTCGTGCCCGCCAAAATCACTGCCCGGGTCATATCCTGACGCTGGATCACGGCTGGAAGGTGCAACTCTGTCCATGGAATATTTGCCGGATAATTGTAGGAAAGAAACACCATGTTCCATCCGAGCGCTGCGCAGTGCGCTTCCGCTCCGCTAAGAATGCGCGAATGAAAAGCATGAGGCATCGCTCGATTGCTGAGAAGAAAGACCAGGGTTTTTGCTTTATTCCAGTGAGAAGGTTCAACCCCAAGTTTCTTGGCTTCTCGTAAAACTACCTTTTGAATATCGGAATCGACGTGGCTGTTTCCATTCAACACACGAGAAACCGTTGCAATGCTTACTTTTGCCGCTGACGCGATTTCTCGGAGTCCGATTTTGCTCTTTTGGGAACCCATCGTCTTCATACTCTACCTTTATGGCCAAAGCCACGCCAATGCTCATCGGAATTCGATGACGTTGCGGAAATCATGGGGGTACTCTGCATCATAATTCCCTTCACAGACGACCAGTGTTTGCCCTTCATGAAGAGCCGCCGAAGCGCAGTATCCCGAACGAAGCGGGCTGGTGAAATGTGCCCCCTGGGCCGCGGACGGGCAAGCGTCCCCAACTGAGCAGTCTCCTCGCGCTGTCATCTCCCGGCCCATCGCAACGATAGAAATTGATTCTCCACTCCATGTCCCGACGAATTGCCTCAATCCCCATCGAACGAACCGGAATTCTCATCTCAGCCGTCCATACCCGCTTCAAAGCGTCGACCCTTGTAGCATGTTCAAAGCCTGACTTCCAACCCGCATCATTCAACGGCGTGCGGGTAAGGTCAATCTCCAAATCCAGCCATTGGTTGGTGGGCGCAATTTCAAACTCATAATAATGCGAAGGCGATTTTGGATTCGGGTTGATAAAGGCTTCGACAACATCGCGTTCCCACAGTTCCCATCGTTCGATCGTCCCGTCTTCCCCTTTGTACACTGTTAGCGTTTCATAGGGACACCAAAACGCGAGATATAGAAAGTGCGCGGTCCAGCAGCTCGCGACTTTGGTTTTAAGGTCTCGGTACCGAGACTCAGAAAAAGCCGCCCGATCAAACCATATCGGCTTGGCTCGAGACCACATTGACTTCCCGAGATCCCCATCGGGCTCGCTATCAGCATCGATTCGTTCGGAAACGATGACGAACGGACCAGTCTCTGGACCTGCCATGCACTGCCCTCTCGTTGCACCATCTACCGCGGCTACAATCGCAGCGTTTAGAAGCTGGCGACGTGTTAGAGCTCTCATAGCCGCTTCCCTTTTACCCATCATGCTCAATCACCGGTTGCAGAGCTTTTAACACGTCGGGAGGGTTCGAGTCGATCTGAGGCCTTCCGGAAGCGCCAACCAACTTACTCTGTTGCGGTTAATGCAATGCGTGCTCGCCAATACAGCGGATCGACAACCAAAGCCCGGTGGAAATCTTGACGGGCCCGAGCAGGATTTTTGCTGTACTGTTCCGCCATACCTCCATTGAACAAGGTACCGGCCGAAGCACTCGGCTGCTCTGCGTTCCGGATGCATCGCTGCAACATTTCCCGAGCTTCATCCTGCTCTCCAAGTTTTTGGAAGGAGAGTGCCGGAAACACGTGGCAGGACGCGGGAGAGCCCTTCCCCTGGTTCGCTGCACTTGCCCATGACTCTTTGGCCTGCTCGTGCTTATTCTCAGCTTCGAGCGCATTACCCAACCAGTAAAGCTGTTCCGATGTGGCCGGCGTGCTCGGCTTGCCCGTGCCCAGATTCTCCGGATATCGCATAGCATCACGGAAGTATTTCTCGGCCTGCGCAGGGCGATGATTTTCCAGTTCTCGTCGACCACTCTGCATATTGGCGACAACGTAAAGGTTGTGGATGGAAACCCCGCCTTCCCAAGGCTTAAAGCTATGGTCTGTAAGCTCCGCCAAGGCGTCCTTGTACTGCTTCTCTTCCAAAAGAAAGAGGATGTGCCGCGCGCGGACACTATCGTGGTCGAGCACTCGCTCAGGAGCTTTCTGGAAGAGCTCGTTTCGCGCACTCATGTTGTTCTCTTCTTCGTAAATTTCATCCAGATCAGAATATAGCCTGTACTCTGTTGGATCGAGAGAAAGTGCGCGGTCATAATCTTTGGCGGCTTTCGACAGCTCATGCGTGACGTGCCATTCAAATACCCCCATATTTCGCAAGATAACTGAGTTGCCAAAGCCTTCACTTATCGCCGTACTCCATAAGCTCGCGGCTTCCGTATACCGCCCGTGAGCAAATAGGAAATTGCCTAGTTCATACTTGGCCTGTGGGTCTGTGGGATTAGACTGCAGCGCCTCCTGCAGGACCAAGCTATCCTCAAGTCGATTCGGGAAAACCGTTACGGTTCCAGTTGCTGCCGCATATCGCGCATACTGATCGGCTGCCTGCGGATCACCCTCTTGTCGGGCGTCAGATGCCAGGTAGTAATTCACCAGTGGAGAATTAGTGGACGCGGATCGATCTGTCTCTGCGACTTTGAGAATGAGATCCGCCGATCGCCAGGCCCCGAGACTGTGGTACCAGGCCGCGACCGCCAGGTAGTTCTGCGGATCAGACCCCATGATCTCTTTCCAGTCGCTCCCAGGGACCTGCTTCAGAGGAGCTTTCATCGCCAGAGACCGTTGGTCCTCAAATCGCTCGGCAAGCGCAAAAGGAAGCAGTGGCATTGCTGCATCTGCCCTCTCCGCAGCTGCGAGGGCATCCTTGAACTCCCCAGACAGTCGTTCCGCAACGGACAGATCAGCAAGTGCGAGGGCATCGTCCGGATGAGAGCTTACTTCCCGCTCTAATAGCTTTGCAGCTTTGGAATAATTTTTCTGACGGATTTCAATCTCGCCAAGCTCAATGAGTGCAGGGCTTATTGATCCACCATAATGGATCGATTTCCATAACCCATCCTTTGCCAGATTCAGTCGACCCTCTGCACGATAAATTACTCCGGAGACATACTGCGCCTCGGGGTTCGTCTCGTCTCGATTTGTCGCACGGGCGATGAGGTGCTCAGCTTGAACAAGGTCGCCCGCCTGGTAGTGATACCACGCCTCGCGCAATAGCGCCGGGATATACTCTGGATCACGCTGCAATACTTCCTCATAAACTTTCAGGGCACCCTGCATATTGCCCACCTTCTGCAGAAACACCCCTCGCAGGTACAACGCCTGTGTCGGGGTTTGCGTTGAGTCCGGAATCTCCGACTGCATCCGCGTTCCTGCATGAGGAACAAAATCAGGATTTCCGTCGAGGGGCTCGCTTGCGGACCAGTGCAACATTGGCTGCCCGTTCGCAGATGTAATCTCGACTTCGAGGTTTCGCTTCGCGGCCCCCACATCCTGCACATGAACGCTGTAGTCTTCGCTGTGTAGCGGGAGTAAGTGGACTGCGTGGACTGCTTTTAGAACCTTGTCGCCTTGCCTTATCAGCAGCGTTGCGCCGATCACCTCCGCTGCTGGACTTACCCGCACAGTAACATTGGAGTCAGTGTCCTTTTCCGCGGAGTAACTGACATTAATGGCCATCCCGTTGGTAGCGTCAACATACCCACCCTTTAGGCCATCGATCGGGTACCAATACTCTGTCCACCTCTCAATCCGGCGCGGCTGCATAAACTCGCGAAATCCCTGCGTGGGGAAACGTCCGCTCTGGATCTCGTTGTACGGTCCATCGTCATCGCTGAGAAGTTTGTCCCATATCAGACCGCTGCGCGCCGTACCCCAGGTCCAAATCTTTTTCCCGGGATCCTGCCGAAAGTCCGCGGTATGGATCACCCCATAGTCGGACTGGTGATAATAAACTCCGAAAAAGTCTCGATGAACCGCCCGCCCAAAGATCGCCAAAGCATCTGCGTCATTCTTGTACCAGCTCTTATCAACCCCGTTCGACACAGGCCATGCCCGTACGATCGCGAAGGGATCATCATCAATGATTTCCCTCATGGGATAGATGTATTGCAAGTCCTTTTCGGCCTTCACAGCCGCATTGGTCCAGAAAAGATACAGGTGAGGTTGAGGTGTGGCGTTAAAGAGGGTAACGTCTTCCTGAAGCCTGGCCGTATCTGGGCGCAGGGTCAGCGCGATCTCTGAATACATATTGGAGACCCAGTCAATCGACCCAACAATGACGGATGCGCTTCCATCGGGATTATGACGAATCGTCGATTCCACGGGTGACACCGTAGTCATCGTGTGTGCATAAGGAAAGCTGAATTCCATACCGCCCGAGATCCACGCACCGCGCGGGCCCACCAAACCATACTTGATCACATGATTCCGATAAAGAACCTCACGATGGTTGGTCTTGTCATACATGGAATAGACGTGCCCGCCCAGTTGTGGAAGGATGATGACCCTCAGGTACTGGTTCTCAAGATAGAGGGCTTGGTACGTCTTCTGGAGCCGGACATCCGTTAAGTCATCCAGCATAGTATAGGGATATATCCCGTTGGAGTTGATCAGCGGAAACGATGGATTCGGATCAGCCGGTCCCAGAGAATACGTCGGGATTGTAAGTTTTCCATACCAGGCATGAACGGTCGCGGCCTGGAGGTGAGGGACCACGCCCAGGCAGGCCAGAACTGCGCATGACGAGAGGACAAGCCGTACACTTCTGGTCACGTATCTTCCGTTGATTACCGATGACACTGTCAACGTGCTCCTTGTGTGATTCCCTGTCACCACCACCGAATCATCGTGAAATGTACGCTCCCGCTGAGGCAAGCACCATATCCAAGCCATAAACATTGAATGGCCACATTTTATCTTGGTCCACCGCAGCAGTGAAATACCGGCGGCGTCTGAAGCTCGAGCATGCTTTCTTCATCCGTGCAGAATTCAGATCGACGGGTCGAGTG
Source organism: Acidobacteriaceae bacterium (assembly GCA_049680085.1). Taxonomy (GTDB): domain Bacteria; phylum Acidobacteriota; class Terriglobia; order Terriglobales; family Acidobacteriaceae; genus Silvibacterium. The sequence goes on along the minus strand of JBAUHD010000011.1, from coordinate 11,651 downwards.
CATTCATTCGGACATCTTGAGGGCTGAAGATAAGCGCCCCGCCGCCGAGCGGGCGGGCGGGACGCTTGGTAGTTGCTTAGAACTGATATACCGCGGATAGCTGGATCTTCCGGGGTCCGGAGGCCGTGCCGCTGATTACACCCCAGGCTGTTGCCGCATTGCCACCGATGTAGCTGCTGGGCGCTCCGTAACTGGAAATGTTGAACGCATTGAATGCGTCGACGCGGAACTTGAGACTCTGTTCCTTGACGGTTGGAAAGGCTTTGGAAAGCGCCAGATCGTAGTTCTGGAATCCTGGGCCACGCTCCGTACCAACGCGGGCGGTGCCGACGTTCTGGCTAGTCCGTCCGTAAGCGCACGCTGAGCCGGCGGGCCGCGTCGCGTTGTGGCCGGTACACGCAACAGCCGATGGATCGGTGCCAAACCACCTGAATATGCCGTCCGCCCCCTTTCCCCTATGTACGATCTTCATCGGGCCATAGTGGTTTGCGAATGTAAAATAATCGCCGCTCAAATTCTGCGAACAATTGTTGTTGCAAACGGCGCCCTGATGCATTGTCAGCGGGTAGCCTGAATTGAGCTGAGCATTTGTGGAGAGTTGCCATCCACCAAGCGCTTCATCCGTCAACCGGTTCCAGGATGCACCAAACTGCTTTCCACGGCCGAATGGCAGTTGGTAGATCATGATTCCCGATACAACCTGTCTCGCATCAAAGGTGGAAGGGCCATAGTCTATCCTGGGGTTATAGATATCCTGCCAGTAGGAGTCGGCATCCGTGTAATTGTCGGTGCCGAAATATCCCGGGTTGTTGGTCATCGACTTGCCGTACGTGTAGTTGACCAGAAACTCCAGGCCTTTGGACTGGTGATGTTGCAGCGTGGCCTGGAGAGAATGGTAGTTTGAAATGCCGCGAGACACAGTCTCTTTGAGGACGTTGCTACCCGGATTGTCGGGACTGTTGGGGTTACCCACAAGCGCAAAGTATGGCTCAATCGCCTGATAGCAACTGTCAATCGCCCCTGCTGATCCAAGCCCTGAGCAGGTGTCGTCGGTGGTGTACTGATTGGCCCACAGGGGAACAGCAAGATGTTGGCCCGTCTGGCCAACGTAGCCCACCTGCACCGACGTATGTTCTCCGATCTGGTATTGGACATTAAGGTTGAACTGCTGGATCACGGCCGGCCGCATATTCGGATCCCAGGCGTAATACTGGGCTCCGGCGCCCGAAGCTACGGCTGCGGTTCCCACCAGGCCGTTACTCAGATTGAAAACACTTCCCTGCGTAGTTCCAGTGGGTCCTGTCGAGTTGTTTGTAACCGCCGGCTGGAATTGCACATTTTGCGTCATGCGGAGCGAGGAGCCGGTGGACTCCATCTCATCAGTGCTTCCATACCCGCCGCGAATAACCAGTTTCGGCATTACCGAGTAGGCAAAGCCGATGCGCGGCATAAAGCCAAGGTAATAGGGGTTGATAAGAGCCCGGCTATTGGTCTTGCCTGTGATCGGATTGTGTTGCCCCGCGAATTCCAGCATGGAATTGATCGGGGTGCCAAACGGCTTTCCTTTCGCATAGGCCAGGTTAACGTTGACCATCTTGTTGTTAACTTCATAATTGGGCTCTTCGTAGGAGTAGCGCAGGCCCAGATTCAAGGTCAGATTGGGAAGCACCTTCCAGTCATCCTGAACAAAGACCGCATCGCGCCACTGGCGCTGGCCGAATGGCCCCTGAACGCCGGAAATTTGGGCTTTGGAGGCGGTATCGAGCAAGAATTCAGCAAACCCGTAACCTTCGTCACAGTAGACTGAGCAGCTGCCGTCCGGGGTCCAGTTAGCCGTATCGTTGCCGTTGTAGCCGAAATATCCCAGCGTGCCGCCGGTATCGCTGGAGCTAAAGTAATTCTGCTGATAGCGCAGGAAGTCAACTCCAAATTTCAGAACGTGCTTTCCGTGTTCCCAATTAAGGACATCGTTGTAATCGAAGTTGTTATCCACGGCGAAGCCTTGAATAGGTGGCTCAGAACCAAAATTACTGATATCCCAGCCTTCACCGCTGCTTACATCGATGTAAGAAAAGCCGGAGCTTGTCTGGGCAAAGGTCGAGGGCATCCCGATGCCGAGTTTACTGTTGCCGTCCATCCCAAAGAGTCCTGATAGATCCTTGGGAATACTCGCGTCGAGAGAGATGCGGGTGAATCCGGCGCGAGCGTTATTGACGATCGTTGGGGAGAAAATATGGGTCCATGCGACTGCGACATTAGTAAAAGGGTAATCATCAGTAAACGGGATTACCGCCGGGACCGGAACCTGAAGGGGCTGGTCCGATGCATCGCCATAGCTGAATTTTCCCATCAGCGTGTCTTTCGCGTTGACGGTGTAGTCCAGACGAAGATCACCCTGATCGTTATGTGTGGTCGTGGAGCTGATGCCTTGGTAGTTCCCGCCCAGCAGGGCACCGGGGGCGGGAGCGTGGTTTGGCAAGGGGAAGACCTTAGGATTGCTCACCAGAAACGCAAACAACTTATTGTTTGGATTGATGGGTATGCAGCTGCCTTGTTGGCCCGCGCTGTTGGCTGGATACAGAACTTCATTATTTTTTCCGCCGGTCGTATTCCACAAACCAGTCAAACCGTAATACGATACCGCTGCGGAAAAGTCGCCATTGCCTGTGGGACATGCTGAAGCGGTGTCATAAGGCCCTGCCGAGGTAGAGAGGCCGCGCATAGCCGAAGTAGGGACCCCTGCTGTACCTTCACCGGTCGAGTTATTACGGAAGCCTTCGTAGTCACCGAAAAAGAACAGCTTGTTTTTGAAAATGGGGCCGCCTACTGCCGCGCCAAACTGGTTCTGCGTATAACTGGCCCTGCGGTTGCCGACATTTTTGTTTGCCCAGGTATTGGCGGTAAGTCCGCCGCTTTGATGAAATTCAAAGATGCTGCCATGGAACTGATTGGTTCCATTCTTGGTGACCATGACAACTTCGCCGCCGTTTACGTTTCCAAACTCGGCGTCCGCGTTTCCTGTGATGACATGGACTTCCTGTATAGAGAAAGGAGAGGGATTGTAACCGAGTCCGTTCTGCAGAGTCTCATTGATATCGATGCCGTCCAGGATGTAGCTGTTTGACTGTTGGCGATTGCCGTTGAAAGAAGGCTGAACATCGGACGGAGAGCCCTCATGCACTGTATAGGCGTCGCGCTCCGTGCCTTGCGTTCCGCCCATCAGAGCCGAATTCGGATTCACCGATCCCGGCAGATACAGGGTCGCAATTTGAACGTTCAGCCCGTCCATTGGCATGTTTTCCAGAGTATTTGAACTGATCGATGTGCTGATGGTGGAGTTTTCAGTGTTCAGGAGCAGCGCTTGATCCCCTGCAACATCGACCGTGACAGACGTTTCCCCGAGCTGCAACTTGACATTGGCCGTGACGATCTGGTCAACCTGCACCACGAACGGACCTACCATGCCCGTCTTGAAGCCCGGGGCTGCCACAGAAACGGTGTAATTGCCGAGAACCAGGAACTCGATATCATACAGGCCGCTTTTGTTGGTTACTGTTTGTCCTGTGACGCCGGTGCCAGTGTTGGTGATAGTGACCCTTGCTCCAGGTACCACCGCACCGCTAGGGTCGGATACGATTCCGCGCACCGACCCGGTAACCGTTTGAGCCATGGCTGCTGTTCCGCTTAAGAACGGAACGAGAAAACAAAGTGATATTACGATCCATTTCCTGCTCATCGAACCCTCTCTTGAAAATTGCGCCTGATGCCTATTGAAGTTGACCAATCCGCAAAACACCGCAAAAATCCAATCCAAATTCCGTCCCGGTTAATTCGCACGCGCCTGCTATCTCTGCGCTGCCGGACCTCGTGAACAACGGCGGGTAAATCTCGGAACGAGAGCCGCCGAAATGCGCGAACGTCACCTTATAAATGAATAGAAGGGAAAAAGGCAACGAAAATTTCTCTAATCTCAGAAAATTTTCTCGTGTGGCATAGTCAAATACCACCCATAAGCTCTTCGATCGCGCCTGTCACGGCCTGGAGTCAACCATCGACTCTCCACAAGCCGCTGATTCCTCGGTGGTTGCGTCTGAGGTTAGGGTCTGGCAACCATCACGGGCTTGCAAAAATGGCTGGAAATTAGACGGGCTGGGTCGCGCCTGAACCACCGATCCGCTTCGTTACCCAGTGTGCGATCCGGCCCAGAGGGAGGGAACAGCGGCTGGATCAAACTAGCCCGTCCAATTCGGACGCGGACTCCTCGTCCAGGTAAAGAGTTACATCCGGATGCGAACGGAGAATAGTGGCGGGGCACGCTGTCGTAATGGGCTCCAGCAGTGTGCGCCGGACACTCCGCGCCTTACGGCGGCCTGGAATGGACACAATCAGCTTGCGTACTTTGAGAATGGTCGGAATTGTGAGCGTCATGGCCTGCCTCGGAACGTCCTCAAACTTCCCAAACCATCCTTCCGCGAGTTGCTGCTGCCGGCATTCCGAATCGAGCGTGACGATCTTCATGGCTTCAGAATCGGTGAAATTCGCTTCCGCTGGATCATTAAAGGCGAGATGCCCGTTTTCCCCTATCCCAAGCAGGCAAAGCTGTGGATCGGCGGCACGCAGCCTTTGAACGTAATCCTGCTGTACACGGTCCGGATCGGCGGAGCTTCCATTGATCTCAAAGAATTGTTCCAGAGCGACGCGCTCGGTCAGGTTTTCACGCAGATAGCGCCGGAATGAAGCAGGATGTCTCTCGTCGATCCCGACATACTCGTCCAGATGGAAGCCACTCACTCTCCCCCACGGCAAGCCCGGTATTGAGGTCAAGGCGCGGAGCGTTTCCAGCTGTGAGTCTCCGGTGGCGAAGATCACTCCTATCCGGCCTCCATTAAGATCCAGTTGTTTGAGCGTCGCTGCCGCATCCCGGGCTGCTGCTTCTCCAGCAGCCTTTCGATCGGCGTAAATCTGCGCTTTTAAGGACCCCGCTTCAATGCGTCTTACTTCCATTATTCCGTATCCTTCATAAATGCGGCATGGGCATCGGAATGCCGGAATCAAAAGAAAGCCCATTCCTACTCGAGGCCAAGATTAGAGAAAATCTACGCTTTTTGCAAGTAAGTTTTCCAGATATTGAGCAAAGTTGCTTATCTCTGGACAGAAAATCACGCAAAGCAAAGGCCATAAGGTGGTCGCTTGGTCACATCTCATTCTAGATAATAGGTATAGCCTACATTTTGATTAGGAACTTCGCATGGGATAATTTCCCCAAATGGTCATCATTTTTAAGATCTACCTTCAGAGGACCGACAGAGCCCCGCAGCCGCGGTCAATTCGCACATCGGCGGGTTTGGGACACTGGTTCGCCTCGGTTCCCCGTCGGCCGCCGGAGAACGAGCGGCCTCTACACGCAAGATGACCGCGACGAAAATCAGGCGGCACAAGGCGCGTTTCTAAGCGCGGTAGACCTTGGAAGTCACACAGTGCAGTGAATTGTGGATCGGATTGTGGATTGTCACTATAGGAGCCATACACCCATAAGTCTTTTTGGAATGTATGGCGGGGACGACGGGGCTCGAACCCGCGACCTCTGCCGTGACAGGGCAGCGCTCTAACCAACTGAGCTACGTCCCCGGATGGTCAATCCGGAACAGCTTTTTCTTCCGAACCTTGGTTAGTGTATCAGAGGATGAGGTTCGGCTGTGCGCCTCGTCGCTTGGGATTTCCGGCGCTCCCTTCGCCTCGCCGCCGATCATTTTGCCCACCGCCGCGCGCGCATTTTGCACGCTCGCGGCGAGAGAAATCACGGCTCCGGCAAATGAATTACGGACGGCTGCGCCGCCGGCGGAATCATCTTGGATGGCGGATCGGGCGGACGCGGAATCATTTTCCATCCTGGCCCCGCGACCGGCGGTGTGACCTGCGATGCGACCGGGAGCGGATTCACCTGCGCCTCGCTCTCCGCGGAACTGCGCGGCGCAGCCGACTTGGCCGTATACACTGGCTGATCTTGGGTCGTAACGCTTCTGACTCGCCCCGCCTGGTTCAGCGACAGGTCCCACACCTTGTAAGCGCTCGCGCTCTCGCGCGTGGCCAGCGTCACGCCCAGAAGTTTGCCCTGCGGCTCAAGATGAACGGTTGGCGCGGGCGCGCCCGCGATTCCCACCTTCGGCGCGCTGCCGGTATCCGGATTGACTCGCGCTCCGGTGAGTGCGGCGTAGCAGGCGCTCAGCTCAACCGAGTTGCCTTTGCCAAACGGTTGCGGCGCAAGCTGATTGAACAGCGCGACGTTGCGCGGATTGGTGGGCGCTGGAACAAACGGAGTCGCGCCGCGATAGAGCACCGGCACGATGCGGATGCGCCCCGACGCGCGCGGCACGGCTGCGATGAAGAGCGACTCGGCTCCTCCGGAAAACTCCAGATGATAGCGAAGCAGAATTGTGTCCGGCATGGCCGCGCAGAAAGCCTGTTCAACCGTCCAGTTCCCTTCGGCCACATCGTAGCCATAAATCCTTGCGGCACGGGTGAGCTCACTCTTGCGCGTTTGAAGAGCCGCCTCGGATGCCGCGCTCAAGCCCTGAGAAGCCGCCTGCTGGGCAGCCGCCGGACGGCTGGCCGCCGCCACCAAGGCCAGCGCCAGCACCGAACATTTCCAGAGCGGAATCTTCTTCATCGCAGTTTCACTTTATCACTCGCGGCCATAAAAATTTGAGGGCAGCCGTTGCGGGCTGCCCTCATTCTTCCTGCCGGATTCACGGCACGTCTATCGCCGCCGGCGCGTGGTGTGGCGGACAACCGGCTTCTTCACCGGCTTCAGTTCCCCATCCTTCAGGATGATCATGGGCGGGGTCTGCGTGTAGGAATCGAAAGTGGCAATGTAGGTCACATTCGTTCCCGCCGCCGGGACTTCCTTGAGCGGCTTCTTCATATTGATCGTGAAGTCCGCTTTCTGCGATTGTTTGGCGTCATCGGAAACGGCAAGCTGCACCGAGTCCGCCGTCGCCGCAACCACCGTTCCCGGAACCTCCGCCGTCACTCCGTCAAGAACCGCCCAGACCTTCTGCGCATCGTCAGGGGAACCATTCGCGAGAATGAATTCCTTGTCCGTCAAGGCCAGTGTTTTCAGGTCCGGCGTACTCATGACCGCGGTATGCGCAAGTTCCTGCGGCGAGGGCGGCGGCGGCGCGGGCGTTGGCTTGTAGGTGTCCGGCGGAAAAACGTTGTCGTGCGCCAGTTGCTTGATCTGGTCGAAGCCGTCCATGCTGCCGTGGTACTTGTTGTACCAGTATTCGGCGGCCTTCTCCGCCTGGTCTTTATAGGGCTCGGGCAGATACTGCGCCGCGCGCGCCAGGAACCAGATCCCGTTCACCAGGTCCTTCGGATTTTCCTGCACATAGGCGTTACCCAGATAATACGTATCGGCCAGCGTAGGCTGCTGGGCCGTCTGTGCGGGCGGCAGAGCCTTCAGTTCCGCCGTAATGTCGGCAATCTCCGCCTTGTAGTCCTTCTTGGCCAGATCATCGGCGGCAATCGCGCTGTAGAAAATCGGCTCCGCCACAGCCTTCAGCTTGTCAAAATCCGCCTGCGGCATGTCCGCCGGCTTGGTGGCGGTCAATCCTTTGCGCCCCAGGGTGGCCGCTTCGTCCAGCTTGGCCTGGTCGCCGTTGGCCTGCGCCTTTTCCACGTAGACCACAAAAGTCAGCGCTCGAAGATTGTCGGGATCCACCTGAAGCAGTTGCTTGGCCGCGCCGTACGTCTTGGCCGTGTCGCCCGTCGCCTGATACGCGCTCACCAACTGTTCCAGCATCTGGTGCTTGACCACGCTGTTGGGATACTGCTGGAGAAAGCTCTCAATCGCCGCCGCCTTGGCCGCCGGAGTCGATTGGCCGATGGCGTTGGTGTAAGCGTTGTATTCGGCTGGATCTTTAATGGTGATCGCACTCTGTGCCGACCCCTGCGCCTGCGCCAGTAAAGCCGGCGCCGAGGCGGGAATGACCGTGGCAACAACCAGCAAGGAAGCTAAAAAGACCTTCTTCATTCAACGCTCCTAAGGAAAATCCTCAAAAAATCGAAATTGCGCCAGTGCAAACCCAGTGAAGGATGTGCACCATTGCCGTCGGAATCGCCCAGTCTTCCCCAAGAACGTTTGAGATCAACGACGAATGCGACAATGGCAGGATTATAGAAAGCCTTTGCTGATTATGACAAGCACTCTTATGAAACCGCATACTTTTTGCAGACAGGCCGCCAGTTTTGTCCAACCTGTTGGATGCAGTTCCACCGGCAATCTGTTGACCCTGCGTCACTCACGCCCGAATCAAAATACGCCCTCACATCATCCTAACGACAAACATCCTAACGACAAACAGGCGGCTAAAAGGAGCAGGCACCATGGAGAAGAATCTTTCCGGACAAGTAGCAGTCGTGACGGGTGCGGCGCGCGGCATTGGCGCGGCCATTGGCAAACGGCTTGCAGCCATGGGCGCGACCGTCGTCCTCACCGCCCGCGATGAGGCCCTCCTAAACCAAGTTTCGCAGGAAATTCAGGCAGCTGGCGGCCAGGCCGAAACCGCGGCCTTCGACCTGCTCGACCCCGCGGCCATCGACCGCTTCGCCCAGTCGCTCCAGAAGCACCACGGCCGATGCGACATTCTGGTCAACAACGCCGGCGTGGGCCACATCGGCGCTCCCCTGCACCAGATGGCCCCCGCCGACTGGGACACGGTGCTGGGCACCAACCTGCGCGGTCCGTATCTGATGATCCGGGCGCTGGCTCCCCTCATGATCGCGGCGAAAACCGGGCACATCGTCAACATTTCCTCGCTCGCCGGACACAATCCGCTGAAGAACGGCGCGGCCTACGCAGCCTCCAAATGGGGCCTCAACGGGCTGACCTATTCGGTCGCCGAGGAGCTGCGCGAGTACGGAATCCGCGTCTCCACCGTCGCCCCCGGCTCCGTCAACACCGGCTTCAACGTAGGGCGCGGCGTCAACGACAAAAAGCTTCAGCCCGAGGACATCGCCAACGTCGTCGCCATGCTCGTCACCCAGGCCCCGCAGTCCTTCGTAAGCGAGGTGCTGATGCGGCCCACCATGAAGCCCTAGCAGCGGCCTTAGCGAGTCGTCATTTTGTCATTCCGACCGAAGTCCGCGAAGCGGACAAAGCGGAGGAACCTGCTTTCCCCCGCTTCAAAGAAAAAGCCTCCGGCGCACCGGAGGCTCAGGCTGTGGAAAACTTCGGTTCGTATCAAGGCACGCCTTTACAGCTTGCTGAAAAGTTCAGGCTTGAATCGGTTTTTGAAGGGGACGGGCTTCAGCCCGTCCGTTGAGTGACCTAAAATCAACGCGGCTTTAGCCGCCGAGGGATGGTTTCCTCCCCCGAATCGACCTTTTCAGCAAGAAAAAGCCTCCGGCGCACCGGAGGCCATTCCCTTCAAATCTAAAACCCTTACTTCGCCTTCAACAAAATAATGACGAAGGTGAACAGCGACAGCGACTCGATAAACGCGAGGCCCAGCACCAGCAAAAGCTGAATCGCCGCCCGCGCTCCTGGATTGCGGGCCACCGCTTCGGTTGCCGAGCCGGTCGCCCGGCCCTGTCCGATTCCGCAAAGCCCGGCGGCAATGCCCATACCGATGCCGGCCCCGATCGGGACCATGCTGGAGCCGCCGCCGCCCGTTGTCTGCGCGAATGCAGGGCTTGCCATGCACAGCATCGACAGTGTCATCAACAGATACTGCAATTTCCGCATCATTCTTCTCCTGCTTCCCTGTGAAATTACCGTCAGTGGGTGGTTGAGGCTCACCGTGCTGGCCCCCTCACGCTTTACGGCGACTGCGCGGCAGCGGAAGCGCTCTGCCGCCCAGGGTACTCGAATTCCGCTAGCCGAGCGCCTCTCCCGGATGCTCTTCGTGCGTCACCGCAATGGAAAGATAAATCATCGTCAGCAGCATAAAAATGTAAGCCTGAATCAGCGACACCCCAAAGTGCAGCGCCAGAAACAGCACCGGAACCACCACCGGAATCAGCGAAAAGAAGGCCAGGGTCAGCAGATCGCTGGCCAGCATATTCGCGTAAAGACGAATGGTGAGCGACATAATGCGGGCGAAGTGGGAGATGATCTCAATGGGAAACATCAGCGGCGCCAGCCACCAGATGGGGCCCATGAAGTGCTTGACGTAGCCGACCAGCCCATTCTTGCGAAGGCCGTGGAAGTGGTAGTAGACGAACGTGAGCAGCGCGATGCCCAGCGGAACCACCGGGTCCGAAGTCGGCGTCTCAAACCCCGGCAGCAGCCCAAAGCAGTTGCAGACCACCACAAACAGCAGCACCGTGGTCACAAACGGCATATAGCGCTCGTATCCGTGGCCGATGACCTGCTGCGCCTGGTTGGTCACAAACTCATGGATCAACTCCGCCGTGTGCTGCACCGTCCCCGGCTTGGTCACGCTCAGCACAATCCGCGAGTGGATGAAGAACCCGATCAGCAGCACCATCACGATCAACTGCATGGTCAGCGCGTTGGTGACGGGGTGCGTGGGATGCCGGAGTTGAATGCCGAGAGCCGTCAGCAGCGCCACGAGGGACGCGCCAAACCAGTGATTCAGAAGCGTCGTGAGTGCGTTGATCCAGGCCAGCATAGCTTGAGGGTTTTCTGTTTCCTCTTTAGGAACGAACCATGCGCAGGGCTTCCACCGTCAGGGCCAGAATGGCCAGCCCCAGGCCCGCCAGCAGCGCATAAAGCGATCCATCGAGAAACCTTAAACTAGCATAAATAATCAACCCCGCGAAACCCATGCGCAGAAAAAACATGGCCAGCACCCACCCCGACGAGCGCGGCGTCTTTTCCTTGTCCAGCTTGGCGTTAATCAAGCCAATCAACTGCTGCCACTCGTAAATTCCGGACACCGAAACCACCGCCCCCGCCGCAAACAGCGCCCCGGTCCCCCATCCCAGGCTGAAGCCGAGCGCCACAAATCCCACAACGCCCAGAGCGACGATCAGCCGCATCGCCCGGCGCATAGAGGCGCGCAGGTCGGCATCGGTGTAATTCAGCACAGAATCAGCGGAGGTCATCGCTTCTATTAAAACAGCGTTCAGCGTTCAGCGGTCAGCAGTCGGAACACAGAACCCAAGGCTCAGAATCTCAGAAAAACACGAGAGTTTCCCTCCCCAAAAAAATTGTCAAGAAAAATTTACGCAACCCATTGAAAACGCAGGCCCCAAAATTGTCCTGAATTACGGCCCGATTTGATATTCTGAATATAGGAAAGAAATCCACGAAAGGCGCAGCCCAAAAGCTGCGCCTTTCTTTTTTCAAAACCCATGCCCACACCCCACACGATGTCATCCCGAGAAGCGAAGCGACGAGGGACCTGCGGTTCGCCCACACAACCACCAACCCCTTTATTTACAGGATCATACCAACAACCCGTTTGTTTTCAGGATGTTGCAAACACAACCGTCGCTAACCCCTTTGTTTTCAGGATCAACATACTTTTTTCGACAAAAATTCTACAACCTGAGCCCTGAGCCCTCCAAGGAGACCCAATGATAGAAGAACTCACCGCCATGTTCCGCGTCTGCAAGCACATCAAGCGCGACGGAATCCGCTGCAACTCCCCCGCCATGGCTGGCATGAATTTCTGCTTCCACCA
>JBAUHD010000010.1:0-4280 GCA_049680085.1 Acidobacteriaceae bacterium | reverse complement strand
GTTGGCAGAGCCGCAGCCGGAAGGCGGCGAAGCGGCCTAACGGCAGGGCTCAGACCAGGGCTCAGGGCTCAGGGCTCAGGGCTCAGGGCTCCGGGCTCAGGGCTCAGGGCTCAGGGCTCAGGAAGTCCGTGCCGAATGGCTCAGGTTGTATTGCTTGACAAAAAAAGCGCATCCCTTTTGGGGGTGCGCTTTTTGTTGGAGAAGGCGGCGTCGGCTAGAAATGGTAGGCGATGCCGATGACCGGATCGCTGACGTTGAAATAGCGTCCGGTGCTGAAGTTGGTTTGCCCGAAGGTAGGAGTCTTGAAAACAAGGCCGCGATATTCGGCGCGGATGTCAAAGCTTGGGCTGATTTCGTAGGCGAAGCCGCCGCCGTAGAGCATGCCTATATTGGTGTTTCGCGAAAGGGTCGAGGAAATGCCCGTGGTGTTCGTCTTCGAGTCATCGATGGGGCTGTAGACAAAGCCGCCGATTCCCACTTCGACGAAGGGATTCCAGTTCCGGAAGATGAAGCTGCGGACATAGGCTCCGGACATTTCCTGAAAACGGTTATGAACCAGCACATTGTTGGTGGGAATCCTGAAGTGCTGGACCTCCTGTGCGTATTGGTAGTTGAGCTCCAGACCGCTGCGCGGGGTGAGCAGATAACGGTAGCTGATGAGAACGCCTTGACCGACGGTGGCATTCAGATGGGCGCCATTCCCGACGATGCCGGGAGGAATCAAAGCCGACCCGCTTACGCTGATGTCCTGACGGCTTTCCTGACCAAAGGCCGTCACCGTGACGAGGGGCAGCAGCAACAGCAACAAAAGACTTTTCTTCATTCGTTTCGTGAACCTCTTACCCGGCGTGGCGGGCGCAAAAAGCCCCTGCGGGCATTGATTTCTGGAGCCGGGCGCGAGGCGCGGTCCACTCTGGCAATTGTACAGGGCTCAGGGCTCAGGGCACAGGGCCGAAGGCTCCGAAAAGCAGGACTCAATTTCAGCGTTCAGCCGGGAAGCACAGGCTCGCGGCTGTTGTGGGAGCGGAAGGCGAACGGGGCTCCGCGCTGAGCGGCCGTGGCTTTGACGCATTTGAGGAAGGCCTGCGCCGCGTGGGAGAGCGTGGCGTTGCGGCGATGGATGAGCAGAAGCTGACGGTCGAGGCGCAGCTCCGGCACCTGGACCTGCACCAGTTCCCCGCGCGCCAACTCATTCCGAACCGTCAAGCCGGGAACGAGCGCGACCCCGTTGCCCATCGCGACAAAGCGCTTGATGGCTTCGAGGCTGGGCAGTTCCACGTTGATGTGGAGCGGCGTTTTGTGCTGCTCGAAGAGCGCGATGACGCGGCGGCGCAGCGGCGAAACAACATTATGCGCAATAAAGTTCTCCGCTCCGAGTTCGCGGAGGGCGACCTTCTTCTGGCGCGCGAACGGATGGCTCGGGTTCACGATGAAAACCACGGAATCCGTGTAAACGCCGATGGATTTGAGTTGCGGATCTTCAGGCGGGAAGGTCAGGATGCCGATCTCTACGCTGCGTCCCAGAACCTGATCAGGGATGTGGCTGGCGAGCGTGCGCTGCACCATGACGCCAATGTGCGGGCATTGGCGGCGGAAGCGGTCAAGGACCGGCAGCAGGTAGAGGCAGGTGTATTCGTTGGCGGCGAGTTGGAGATGTCCACGCTCAAGCGAGCGCAGTTGCTGGAGGGCCGCGGCCGCCTCGCCGCGCAGCTTGAGCAGGCGCTCGGCGTATTCACGCAGCAGATCGCCGGCCGCGGTCAGCGTGCCTTCGCGCAAAGCGCGCTCGAAGAGCGGCTCGCCGATTTCCTCTTCGAGGCGGCGAATGGTATGGCTGACGGCCGGCTGGGTGCGGCGCAGGCGCGCAGCGGCGCGGGAGAAACCGCGCTCTTCGACCACCGCAAGGAAGGTTTCGAGCTGTGAAAGGTCCATAAATCCAGACGCCGGCGGGCTGCAGCGACAAAGCAAGTATAAAATATATTTATCGTTTTGGTAGAAATTATAAATTTGAATTATGTGCCTGTTTTTGGGAAACTGGAGGAGTAGCAGCCAGCAGGAGATGCGGATGGCCAACGACCGCGTACATTTTTTTGATACAACGCTTCGCGACGGGGAACAGTCGCCGGGGTGCAGCATGACGCAGCACGAAAAACTCCAGATGGCGCATTCGCTGGCTGATCTGGGGGTGGATGTGCTGGAGGCCGGCTTCGCAATCTCCTCGGACGGCGATTTTGCTTCCATTGAAGCGGTGGCGCAGGAAGTGCGCGGGCCGGTGATTGCGTCGCTGGCGCGGGCCAAAAGGGAAGACATTGAGCGCGCCGGGCAGGCGCTGAAGAAGGCGCGGCAGTCGCGCATTCACATTTTTCTGGCCAGCTCGGACATTCACCTGGAATACAAATTGAGGATCAGCCGCGAGCAGGCGCTGGAGCACGCGACGGCTGCCGTCGCGCTGGCGAAAACACTTGTGGATGAGGTGGAGTTTTCTCCCGAGGATTCGACGCGCACCAGCCATGACTTTCTGTGCCAGATTGTGGGCGTGGCCATTGAGGCGGGCGCGACCATCATCAATCTGCCGGACACGGTTGGCTATGCGATTCCGACCGATTATGCCGAAATGTTTCGGGTGATTCGGGAGCGGGTGCCGGGGGCGGACAAGGTGCAGCTTTCGGCGCACACGCACAATGATCTTGGGCTGGCGGTGGCCAACGCTCTGGCGGCAATTGACGCGGGTGCGCGGCAGGTGGAGTGCACGATCAACGGCATTGGCGAGCGCGCGGGCAATGCGGCGCTGGAAGAAATTGCAGCGGCGCTGATGGTGAGGGCGGACCGCTTCCCGGTGGAATGCGGGCTGAAGCTCGAAAAACTGTATTCGATCAGCCAGCAGTTGGCGCGAACCATCAGCTTTGGGCCTTCGCCGAACAAGGCGGTGGTGGGCAGCAACGCGTTTGCGCATGAGGCGGGGATTCATCAGCACGGGGTGCTGTCGAATCCGCTGACGTATGAGATTATGACGCCGGCCTCGGTGGGGGTTCCGGCGAACCGGATGGTGCTGGGCAAGCACTCGGGGCGGCACGCGCTGCGCTCGCGGCTGATTGCGCTGGGTTACGATCTGGCTCCGGCGGACCTGGACATTGCGTACCGCGCGTTTACGGAACTAGCGGACAAGAAGAAGGCGATCTACGACTTGGATTTGATCAACCTGGTTGCGCATCATCAGCGGAACGAGGACCTGATCGGCGAGGTCATACCGGAAACGGTGGCGCGGACGAATTAAGGCTATCTTTTCACCGCGGAGGGATGCGGAAAAGTGCAGGTTCCTCCACTGCGTTCGCTGAGGCGAACTCCGGTCGGAATGACAAGGGATTGCAACGAGACTGAGATTCTGGAGATGCTGTTCTCATGAAGCTGAAGATACTGGTTGTCGCTGGAGATGGGATTGGCCCGGAAGTTACGGGCGAAGCGGTGCGCGTGTTGCGCTCGGTCGCCGAGATGGGCGGCCATGAATTTGAGTTTCGCGAAGAGTTGATCGGCGGGATCGCGATCAACAAGGCCGGCTCGCCGCTGCCCAAGGCTACGCTGGATGCGGCGCTTGAAAGCGACGCCGTACTGCTGGGCGCGGTGGGCGGCAACGAGTTCAACTCGCTGCCTCCGAACAAGCGGCCCGAGGCCGGGTTGCTGCGCCTGCGGCAGGCGCTGGGCGGGTTCGCCAATCTGCGGCCCTCGTTCGCGTGGCCCGCGCTGGCGCAGAATTCTCCTCTGAAGCCAGAGGTGGTGAACGGCACGGACATTTTGTTTGTGCGTGAGTTGCTGGGCGGCCTTTATTTTGGCGAGCCGCGTGCCTGGGATAAGGAAGCGGGAGCGGCCTGGAACACCATGCGCTACACGCGCGATGAGGTGATTCGCGTGGCGCGCGTGGCGTTTGAGCTGGCTTCGGCTCGGCGCAAGAAACTGACTTCCGTCGATAAGGCGAACGTGCTGGAAGTCTCGCAGCTCTGGCGCGCCACGGTGACGGAGGTGGCTGCGGAGTATCCGGATGTGACGCTGGAACACCAGTATGTGGACGCCTGCGCAATGCACCTGATGAACACGCCGCGCAATTTTGATGTGGTGCTGACGGAGAATCTTTTTGGAGATATCTTGTCGGACGAGGCGGCGGTGATTACCGGATCGCTCGGCATGCTGCCGTCGGCGACGGTGGGCGGCGCGGTGAATTTGTATGAGCCGGTGCATGGGTCGGCTCCGGACATCGCGGGCAAGGGGATTGCAAATCCGCTGGGCGCGAT
>JBAUHD010000009.1:0-14803 GCA_049680085.1 Acidobacteriaceae bacterium | reverse complement strand
CTGCCGCGTGATGTCGGCGATCGAGATGAACCAGGTGTGCGAGCCCTACATCCGGCGTCGCGCCATCCGCCACCTTGAAAAAGGCCGTATCGTGATTTTTGCCGCGGGCACCGGCAATCCGTACTTTTCCACCGATACCGCCGCATCGCTTCGGGCCATGGAGATCAAGGCGGATGTACTGCTGAAGGCGACCAAAGTTGAGGGCATCTACGACGCGGACCCGGTCATCGAAAAGAACGCGGTGAAATTCGAACAGATCACTTATATGGAGATCCTGCGGCTGGGGCTCAAGGTGATGGACACGACGGCGGTGAGTCTGTGCAAGGACAACAACCTGCCCATGATTATTTTCAACATGAATCAGCTGGGCAATATTCGCCGCGTGATTGCGGGCGAGAAGGTTGGCTCGCTGGTCACGGCCTGAGGGCCCGGACGGAGCACCGCAGCCCGGAGGAAATCCGCCCTGAGCGCCAGCCCCCAAATCGTAGCCGCCTTGCCCGCGGCAGCGCCCGCGCCGCCGTTGAAAAAGAAAGAGACGCTGCCCGCCTTGACCGGCCTGCGCTGTCTTGCCGCGCTCAATATCGTCTTCTTTCACTTCTCCAATCCCAGATGGTTTGGTCCCTTCGCGCCCATCATCAACAACGGCTACACCTCTGTCAGCTTCTTCCTGCTGATGTCCGGCTACATCCTGGCCTACAACTATTCCGACCGCGCGGCCAAGGGGCAGCTCAAGTCAGGCAGTTTCTGGGTGGCGCGGTTCTCGCGGCTCTATCCCGTCTATCTGCTGGCGCTGGTCATTTCTATCGGCATGTTGGTGGACGAGTGGCACGTCCGCAGCCATGCGCAGTTCGCCTGGGGAGTGGTGCTTACGCCGCTGCTGCTGCAAGGGTGGCACCCCTGGCTTTCGACCTTCTGGAACACGCCGGCGTGGACCATGTGCACCGAGGCGTTCTTCTACCTCATCTTCCCGTTTGTGGTGGTCTGGAAGCGGCCAAAACGCCTGTGGCCGCTGCTCGCGCTGCTCGCCGGATTGTGGGCCCTGGGCATGGTATGCCCCAGCCTTTACATGTGGCTGCATCCCGACGGGGTGCTGCACGCGAACCGCTACACGGAGGGCTTCTGGATTCGCGCGCTCAAGTTCACGCCGCCGCCGCATGTCCCGGCGTTTCTGTTCGGGATTGCGCTGGCTGACCTTGACGCGATGATTCCGAGGGCCGCCCGCAGACGGCTGCTGTTCGGATTTCTGGGCATATGCGGCATCTACGCCGTTCTTTACTACGGCGACAAGATGCCGTATCCCATGATGCACGACGGGTTGATGATGCCGCTGTTCGCCCTGGCGATTCTGGGGTTGGCGGGGCGTAACCTGATTGCCCGCTTCTTCGGTTTCGCTCCTTTCGCGATTGTTGGGCAGTCCAGCTATTCCCTTTATATTCTGCACTTTAATATGTGGAACCTGCTGCACAAGTCGAAGGTTCTGCCCCGGCTCCATCTGGCTCAGTTCGATCCCTGGCTGAGCTACGCCATCCTCATCGGAGCCGCCATGCTGGTGACGTACTACTTTGAGAGGCCGTGCCAGAACTGGATTCGGAGTCACATTCGGCTTTGAACTGGGTTCAGCGACCAGAGTTCGATCCAGAATCGTGCGAATTTTTGTCCCGAAGTGCTGTAGTTCATTCATTCTATTGAGTTTTCAGGAATTGCGGTTGGCTGTAGTTCATTGATTCTATTAGGGTTTCCGGTTTTCGTGGTTGTTGCGGATCATTGATTCCGCATAGTTTTCAGGAAAATTTGCTGGGGTTCAAGCTCCTTCTGGTTGCAAAGAAAAAGAGACCGCGGCGAGCGGTCCCTTTTCGATTTCTTTATCCCTACTTCTATTCTATCAAGCTGTCCATAAATCAAATGCATTCGGTGTGAGCGTTTGAGTTACCTAAGTCAGCCTGCGTCTGTCTTCGACTCCGGGGCCACCGGCTCGAATTCGATTTCGATCTGGTCCCCTGCGACGGAGACCCGCACGTCCTCGAGCGAACGCACGATCCAGTCGGCGGCGCTCAGGCTCTCCAGAGGATGCGAAAAAAGCGTGGCCAGGACCTTGCATCCGGCGGCGTGGCCGGCTTGGACTCCGGAGGCTGCGTCCTCGATGACCAGGCACGCTTCAGGAGGTAGACCGAGCAGCGTGGCCCCGGTGAGATAAGGCTCGGGATCAGGTTTGCCTTTGCTGACCTTGTCGGCGGAAACCAGCTGCGGCGGGTCCAGAACGCCTCCATCGCGCAAGCGTCGGAGAGCCAGTCTCTCGGTTGCAGAAGTCACGACGGCCCAGCGGCTTGGGGGAAGAGTATGAAGTATTCGTTGAACTCCTGGGAGGATTTTGAGGTCGCCGTTGTCCTCCATCTCCACCTCTTCCAGCCGCAGGAGCTCTTCCTGGCTGTTCAGGTCGGGGCGCAGAAATTCGAGAGTTTCAATGGCCCGCCGTCCATGCGCCATCCGGATGGCCAGCGCGGGATCGACGCCATGCGCCTGGGCCCATCGTGTCCAGCTACGCTCGACTGAGCCGATGGAGCTGACGAGCACTCCGTCCATGTCGAAAAGGATGCCGCGAACTGCAATCTTCATAGCGTCAGAATAGCAGTCTTCGGCGATGTAATATACCATGGTATAGACCGATGTAATCTACCACGGTATAGACCATAGAGAGGGCGCGATGACCAAGACCGCAAAGCTTTTCAGAAATGGACGAAGCCAGGCCGTGCGTCTTCCCGCCGAATTTCGGTTTGAGGAAAAGGAAGTCTATATTCGGCGGGATCCCGACTCCGGTGATGTGATTCTTTCTGTACAGCCGCGAAGTACATGGGCAGACTTCCTTAAACTGGCGGAAAAATTGAAGGCCGAAGCACCGGAAGAATTCGAGGGCTTCATGGAAGATCGTCCTAAAACTCCTCCGTTGATCCGGGGTATCTTCTAATGCCCACACAATATCTGCTGGATACCAACATTGCCAGTTTCATCATCCGCGAAGATATCAGGGTAATCCGGAGGCTGACGGCAACCATGCCGTCGAATACGGCGATTTCTGTAGTCACAGAAGCTGAACTCTTGTTCGGGATCAAGCGAAAGCCGGAGGCGGTTCGATTGAACGCCTTGATTCACCAGTTCCTGTCTACCAATCAGATTCTGGCATGGACATCGGCGGCGGCTCATCATTTTGCTTATGAGCGTGCGGTGCTGGAGAAAAAAGGCCAACTTCTATCGGACCTGGACATGATGATTGCGGCGCAGGCGCTTGCCGAGGGTGCCGTGCTGGTGACCAATGACGCGGCTTTCCGGCGCATCGAGCGCCTCAAAGTAGAGGACTGGGCGGCGCTTTAAGGATGGTGCGGAAAAAGGTGCGACAGCAAGGAAAACCATCCCTCAGCGGCTAAAGCCACGTTGATTTTAGGCACTCAACGGACAGGCTAAAGGCCGTCCCCTTCAAAAGCCGATTCAAAGCCGAGTTTTTCAGCAGGCTGAAACGGAGTGGCGTGAATTGCCACTCCGTTTTGATGCTGAGCGCGAATTACAGCTTGGCGAAGAAAGCCTTCATGCGGTCCAGGCCCTCGTCCACATCCTTGTGCGAGACGGCGTAGGAGAGGCGGATGTGCTGTTGGGTTCCGAATGCCTCGCCAGGGACCGTGACCACGTGTGCCTCATTCAACAGGCGCGCGGCGAGTTCCATGGCGGTTTGCGCGCCGGGCTTGCCGAGGTACGCGCCGACGTTGGGGTAGACGTAGAACGCGCCTTCTGGTTTGGTGCAGGTGACGCCGGGAATCTCCGCGAGGCGGCCTAGAATGCGGTCGCGCAGCTTGAGGAAGTCGGCGCGCATTTCCGTAACGCATTCCTGCGAGCTGTTCAGGGCGGCGATGGCGGCCTTCTGCACGAAGGAAGCGGTGGACGACGTGGACTGGCTTTGCAGCTTGCCCATGGCGGCGATGATGGGCTTGGGGCCAAGCGCGTAGCCGGCGCGCCAGCCGGTCATGGCATAGGTCTTGGAAAGCGAGCCGAGGACAACGACGTGCTCTTGGGCATCGGTAAACGATCCGCCGCTCACCAGCGCGCCAGTGTATTGCAGATAGACGTAGCACTCGTCGAGCAGCAGATAGATGCCGCGGTCATGGGCGAGCCGCACGATACGTTCAAGGTCCGCCGGGGAAACGACCGCGCCCGCGGGATTCGACGGCGAGTTGAGAATGATGGCCTTGGTGCGCGGCGTGATGGCCTGTTCGATGGCGTCGGCGGTGATGCGGAAATTTTCGGCCTCGCTGGTTTCAAGGAAGACGACCTTGCCGCCCGCGTACTGGATGATGTCCTTGAACGAAACCCAGTAGGGAACGGGCAGAATGACCTCGTCGCCGTGGTCGACCAGAACCTGGATGGCGTTGAAGAGCGCCAGCTTGCCGCCGGTGGTGAATACGGCCTCGTCAGGCGCGTAGTTCGAGCCGAAGTCGCAGGCGTGGCGGTCGACGATGGCCTTGCGCACTTCGGGAATGCCGGCGACGGCGGTGTAGCGCGTGAAGTTGGCGTTGATGGCCTCGATGGCCGCGTCCTTGATGTGGCGGGGTGTGGCGAAGTGCGGCTCCCCGGCGCCGAAATTGACCAGGTTCACGCCCTGCGCGCGCAGCCGAGCGGCCTCGGCGGTTACGGCCATGGTTGCGGAAACTTCGATGCGTCCAATGCGTTCGGAAAAAGTGCTGGTGCTTGCGGCAGTCGTTGCTGTCATGGTGCTTCTATTTTTTCAGATTTTCGGCGCGCGCGGGGGGAAGAAATGGCGGGACACCGATTAAGGCCGCTCTCGCCGCACGGTAAGCAGAAATTCAGAGTCCTGCAGACCCGAAAATTGCTCATTCGCCATGCGCCAGCACAGGTCGAGAACCCGGTAGGTGGTTTCCACGCCATCTCTGTCCGAGAAGCGGAGCGCCTCTCCAATTCTGGGAGTGTGACCCTGAAACGGAATCACGGCGATTTCAGCGCCATCCTCCGCCACAAGCTTGATCTGAAGGCCCATCCTCGATCCGCGCGATCTTGCTGCTGTCATTTCCTGGCGGTCGGGGTCTTTGGAGATGGCCTTGCGAACACTTTTCAAATCCTCATGACGTGCTTTCAAAATCTCCGACGCTGTGCCGCCCTCGCGAAGCAATCCCAGAAACAGATGCTCACTTCCAATGTGCCTGTCTCCCAGGCGGTCTGCTTCTTCCGCCGCATACGCGAGAACCCGTTTGGAGGCGTTGGATAACGGCAAGTCGGTACTCGCCGTTAATTTGCTTTTACGCGGGTATAGTTCTGCGATGCGATCACGCAGTTGCGTGTAGTTCATGGCGAGCCATCGGATACAGAACTCCGGGTTCTCCCGCGCAATGCCGAGTAGGAGGCAATCCGCTTCAATCAATTCGCAGCCGAACTCGCTCGCCTCGTAGCGCCCGAAGAAAATGATCCGCCGAGCTCTTTCCGTGTATCGCTCGAACATGGGTTGCCGCCTCCGCTCAGCGTTGATGCTGTTTCAGACGCTCAATCACAAACTTTGGGACGAGGCCTTCGACGGAGCCTCCGAGCTCGAAGACTTCCTTGACCAGGCGGGAGCTGACGAAGGAATACTTGCCTTCGGGCATGAGGAAGACGGTCTCCAACTGCGGAGACAGACGGCGGTTCATCAGGGCCATTTGCAACTCGTACTCGTAATCGCTGATGGCGCGGATGCCGCGCAGCACGGCCTGGGCCTGCTGCTCGCGGGCGAAGTCTACCAACAGTCCTTCAAACGTGGCGATGGACACGTTGCCGAAGCTCGCCGTCGCCTCGGTCAGCATCTCGACCCGCTCCTCGACGGTGAAGAGGGGATTCTTGGACGAGTTGAGCAGGATGGCGACGACGAGATGATCGAAGATTCGCGAGCCCCGCGCAATCAGGTCGAGGTGCCCGTTGGTGACGGGATCAAAGGTTCCGGGGTAGATGGTCTTTACGGTATTCACGCCAGCCGAATTTTATCAGTGATCCACATAATGCGCTCAGAAGATCGAGCCATCCAGACCTGCGATAAATTGGATTCCCGGGATTGTGAGGCGACGAAGGTGCGCGTCATTCGTCAGGAAGATGTCTGTCCTCGCCTCCGCGGCGGTCGCCAAATGGATTGCATCGGGAGATTTCACCAGAAGGGAAGCTCGCAATTCGGCGTAAATTTCCGCAGTCCTGGCGTGGAAGGGAAGCAGCTCCACCTCATCGCTTTTTAAGACTGTTCGCATCTTCTCGCCTAGAGCGGAATCTCCGCCTTTAATGGATCCCACCAATGCTTCGCCCAGCGTCAGGGTACTTGTAGAGAGCGTGTCACCGCGTTCAAGCATCCGCCGATAAATGCGCTCAATCTTCGAGCCGAATACCGGATGGTCCTCGACTAGATAGACGAAGACCATGGTGTCCCAATAGATCCGGCTCAATTCCTTCTCCGTGGCAGACCTGAGGTCGTATCATTCCATCTCTCCCGTTCTTCTTTAAGGAACTCCGCTCCTCCGCCCAGCCTGGAAAACGCTTTTTTGCCTGCGCCCCGCAGAGACAATAACAGGCTCTGCTTCTTCTCCCGCGGATTTCCGGCCGTGTTCAGTCGGTAGGTATACACCGTGGTGGTGCTTAGTCCCGAAGGCGGCCCATGCTTCTCGACCAGCTCAAGGTCGTTCTCCTCCAAAAAACGTTTGGAAGCAAGTGCCTGACACACGGAGGGCACGCGATTGTTCCAGTGAAGCGCTTTATGTACGTCCCCGGCGCGAACTCGAACAACTTTGGACCCGGATTTCGATGCAGGTTCGAGATACGATTCCCGGACGTATTGGATGACTCGGTCACTGTAGGTCATAAAAACCGCTCCTGAACAATCATACATAAACATACATACATTCATCGAGCCATGAAAAAGGCCACGCGCGCACCGTGGCCTTTCTTCTACTGCCGTCGCGCCGCTGGTTTGACCGCTTCCTGGGCGGTGGCTGCGCCGTTGACCGGGACGGCGGGAACTTCCGGGGCTCCGCCGGGGACGGCGATGCCGAGCTTTTTGCGCAACTGCGTGTCGATGCGGGAGAAGACGTCCTTGTTTTCCTTGAGGAAGTTGCGGACGTTTTCGCGGCCCTGGCCGATGCGCTCGCCGCTGTAGCTGTACCAGGCGCCGCTCTTCTCGACGATGTTGTTCGCCACCGCCATATCCAGCACGTCGCCCTCGCGGGAGATGCCTTCGCCGTAGAGAATGTCGAACTCGGCCTCGCGGAAGGGAGCGGCGACCTTGTTCTTCACGATCTTGGTGCGGGTGCGGGAGCCGACGACCACGTCGCCTTCCTTGACGGCGGCGATGCGGCGAATGTCGATGCGGACGGAGGAATAGAACTTGAGGGCGCGACCGCCGGTGGTGGTTTCGGGATTGCCGAACATGACGCCGATCTTTTCGCGGATCTGGTTAATGAAGATGAGGCATGTGCGCGACTTGGAGACCGTTCCGGTGAGTTTGCGGAGGGCCTGCGACATCAGCCGGGCCTGGAGGCCCATGTGCGAGTCGCCCATTTCGCCGTCCAACTCGGCTTTGGGGACGAGGGCGGCGACGGAGTCTACGACGAGAACGTCGATGGCTCCGGAGCGGACGAGGGCCTCGGTGATTTCCATGGCCTGCTCGCCGTAGTCGGGCTGCGAGATGAGCAGGTTGTCGATGTCCACGCCCAGCTTTTTGGCGTAGCCGGGATCGAGCGCGTGCTCGGCGTCCACAAAGGCGGCCATGCCGCCGGCCTTCTGGGCCTCGGCAATGATCTGGAGGGTGATGGTGGTCTTGCCGGACGACTCCGGTCCGAAGATTTCGACGACGCGGCCGCGCGGGACTCCGCCCACGCCGAGAGCGGCGTCAAAGGAGATGGAGCCGGTGGAGATGGTCGCGATGGGCACCACGGCCTCTTTGTTGCCGAGGCGCATGATGGAGCCCTTGCCGAACTGTTTCTCAATCTGCGAAAGCGCCAGCTCGATCGCGCGGGAACGGTCATCTGCCACGGTGAAAATCTCCAGTCTGAGGACGCGCCGCACCCGAGCGAATGTTCCAAATTGGGGCAGCGAGGTTTGAGTGCCATCTTAGCATTAAACGCGAGTAGGGCGAAGAAAAAACAAAAACTTAAGTAACGGGAAGTTCATCCCTCAGCGGCTAAAGCCGCGTCAATTTTAGGTCACTCAACGGACGGGCTGAAGCCCGTCCCCTTCAAAAGCTGATTCAGGCCTAAGTTTTTTAGCGAGCTATAAAGTCGTGCCCTGATAGGGAACCGAATTTTTCCGCAGGCTGTGAAGCTCGTCCTCTTCAAAGACTGATTCAAGCCAGAGTTTTTCAGAAAGCTGTGGAGTCGCGCCCTGATACGGAACCGAGTTTTTCAGCAAACGGTACAGTCGTGCCCTGATACGGAGCGGAGTTTTTCAGCAAGCTGTAAAGTAGTGCCCTTCCCAAAAGCCTGAGTTTTTTCGCAGCCGGTGAAGGCTGTTTGCGGCTGGTAGTATCGGTTGGAATGGAATCCGATGGCAGGCTCAGCCGCATCGCGAAGGGTGGGAACGTGCTCAGAAATTGCTGTGTGGCGATGGTTGTTATCCTCTGGAGCGTGCTGGGCGCGTCATCCGCCCATGCCCAGATGCCGGGCACGAGGACGGTTCTCGATGCGCATAACTGCTACCCCTATGACGGGCGCTGGTCTGACCGGATTGACCGCGCGCTGTCAGCGGGATTTCCCGTAGCCATTGAGCAGGACGTGAACTGGTACGTGCCTCCCAACGGCGGAAGCCCGCGCGTTTTGGTGGCGCACGGAGGCGCCTTGACGGGCAAAGAGCCCACGCTGGAGTCGTATTTCTTCCAGCGGGTTCGCCCGATGATGGAGGCTGCGCTTCGGAATCCCGATCCTTCGCAATGGCCTTTGATTACGCTGAACCTTGATTTCAAAAGTGAGGAGCCGGAGCTGGTGCAGGCCGTATGGGCGGTGCTGGAGAAGCATAGGGCGTGGTTGACGACGGCGGTGAAGGGCACGAATGACCAGGTACAGCCACTGAAGCTGGGTCCCATGCTGGTGCTGACCGGCGCATTCGACGCGCAGCAGAAGGTCTTCTATGACGATGTTCCGGTGGGCGGCCGGCTGCTGACCTTCGGAGCTGTCCACGTCAATATGGAGAACAAAACGGCGGCTCCGGCGGTGATTGAGGCTGCGCGGGCGACCAACTACCGGCGTTGGTGGAACAATCCCTGGGACGTGATTGAGCCTGAGGGGCAGGAAAAAGCGGGGGCCTGGACGGCGGCAAGTCAGAATCGGCTGAAGGCGTTCGTCAATCACTCGCATCAGCAGGGTCTGTGGATTCGGTTTTACACGCTGGACGGCGCAAGCCAAGCGGAACAGAGCCGGAATGGATGGTTTGCGGATTACAACTTCAAGTCCGAAGCCGCGGCGAAGCTGCGATGGGACGCGGAGGTTGCGGACGGGGTTGATTATCTTGCCACCGACGAATATGAGAAGGTGGGCGCTCTGATCAAGAGTTCCTCGAAGGACTCTGACGCAATCGCGCGGAAGTGAAGGCGCGGGCCGGTCGGGTTTGGGCTCTTTTCAATGTTAGAGTGACGCTGGTGAAAATTTTCAGTTTGGGATGCGGCCAACGGTGCGGCATCCTCGTGAAGGAGACCTGATGCGGCATGTCGGTTTTGGAGTGGCGGCGCTGGCCTTGTGCTTGTCGGTTCCTGTGCTGGGGCAGATGGGTGACCCGTCCGCGGGGCCGACGAAAATTCCAAATCAGAATCTGGACCCGACGCGCAGCATTCAGGCTCCGGCGCTGGAGTCGACCCTTCATCAGCCGCTGGCCGCGGAATACATCTGGACGCGCGAGGATTCAGTGCCGGCGAATGCGGCGGCTCGGAGTGGATGGAATGTGGACTCCGGAGACGATCTGGGTCCGCATTATTTCCGCCGGACATTTGATGTGAAGGCGACGCCGGAGCACGCCACGCTGTATGTGGCCGGACCGCGCTCGGCGGTGATCTACCTGAATGGGCAGCGGGTGGGCGGCTATCAGTTGAATCTGGATTCGCCGCTGAGTATCCGGGTGTACGCGGTGGATGTGACGAAGGATCTGCGGGCGGGAAGCAACGTGCTGGCGATGGAGGCGGCGCGCGGGCCGGAGCGGGGCAACGGCGCCAACAGCCGACAGGGTATGCAGTTGACGCGCGGCCTGGTGCTGGCCGCCAAGATTGTGCCCGCAGTAAGGGGAGCGGTTGCGCCGCCACTGGTGGTCACGGATGCGCAATGGAAGGCGGCCATGCACGCGGCGGGCGACTGGCGGAGCGCGGCGTTTGACGCGAGCGGATGGGAAGATGCCGAGAGCGTTGGCGGCATCGAAAGCTCCATCAATTTCTTTCAGTGGAATGTGGATGCCGGGATGTACGCATGGCCCGGGTATGACGGCATTTCGCCATTTCTTGCCCGGTACCCTCTGGCTCCGGTGGTGGTGAGCCATGTTTATGCGGGAACGGGAAGCATTGACGGCGCGGAGGGGCTTGCGCATCGGGGCGCGGGCGGAGCGGGGCTGCGGGTGGAGTTGCCGGCAAAGTCGGTGCGCGAGGCGAACGCGCCGCAAATCCTGCTCGACTTCGGGCGCGAAGTGGATGGGCGCATCGAGTTCCAGTCGGCTTCGAGCGAGCCTGCCGATGTGACGGTGCAGTACGGCGAGTCGGAGGGCGAGGCGATGCGTGAGCCCTACCTGGGGGTGGACCCGGTTCATATTGCGCCTGAGGCCACGGCCTATGGGCCGAAGAGCGCGTTTCGTTATGCGCTGATCCGGTTCACGGGCGGCAAGAACATTCGCTACAAGTCGATTGCGCTGGATGGGATTTACTATCCGGTGAAATATGAGGGCTCGTTCGAATCGTCGGATGCGCGGCTGAACCAGATGTGGACCATTGGAGCATACACGGCGCATCTGTGCATGCTGGACGATATCTGGGACGCGCCGAAGCGGGACCGCGGGCGCTGGATGGGCGACCTGGAAGTGAGCGGGCGCACGATTGAGGATGCCTTCGGCGGCGGATTTCTGATGGACGACACGCTGGACCGGCTGCTTGGCCCCGCGCCGGTGAAGGAGGACGTGAACGGTATTCCCGGCTATTCAGCCTTCTGGGTGGTTGGCGAAGCGGAATACTATCGGCACCACGGATCGATGCAGCAGCTTGAGTCAACCCACGAGCGTCTGGTTCAGTTGCTGCGCTACATGAAGACGGAGATGGATGCGCGGGCGTTGTTCACGAATGCGCACCACGCCTGGCCATTTGTGGATTGGTCGCCTGATCTCTATGGGGACACGCCGGAGTCCAGAGCCGCGACGCAGTTTGAGTTTTACCATGCCTTTCGGGAGGGCGCTTGGCTGCTGCGGCAGGTGCACGATACGGCCAACGCTGAAGCCTTTGACAAAGACGCCGATGCGATGCAGGCTGCTGCGCAGAAGCATCTGCTTGACCCGTCGGGAGCGTTTGGGACACGGTGGCAGGTGAATGCCTACGCGGTGGTTTCCGGCGCCGCCGATGCGACGCAGTATCCGGCCATCTGGCGCGGGTCGCTCTCGACGGTGGGCGAGCCGAAGTATGACGGCCTGGAAATTACTCCGTATTACAACTACTACATTGTGAGCGCGATGGC
Organism: Acidobacteriaceae bacterium; assembly: GCA_049680085.1. Classification (GTDB taxonomy): domain Bacteria; phylum Acidobacteriota; class Terriglobia; order Terriglobales; family Acidobacteriaceae; genus Silvibacterium. The sequence goes on along the minus strand of JBAUHD010000009.1, from coordinate 3,107 downwards.
GGAGATGGGACATCGCCAGGCCGCGCTGAACTGGATTCGCAATTACTGGGGCGCGATGACGAACGAGGGCGCGACGAGCTTCTGGGAAGGCTATAGCCCGGACTGGTACAAGGGCTCGGATTTCCATGCTTCGCTGCAGGCGGATGCGATGTCCGGCTATCGCGTCAGTCTCGCGCATGGATGGTCCAGCGGCGTGACGCCATGGCTGATGGAGCAGGTGCTCGGGATTCACGCGCGCGAGGCTGGTTTTTCTCATGTGTTCATTCGTCCGGACCTGATTGACCTGCAATGGGCGCGGGGTGCGGAGCCTACGCCGCGGGGCCTGCTTGGGGTTGGCGTGCGCAAGAGCGGCGCGGGCGATGTGGTGACGATTGACCTGCCTGCTGGAGTGGAGGCGAGCGTGTCGGTGCCTGTGGCGTTCGCGACGGCGAAGGTGCTGGTGAACGGAAAACCGCAGGCGAGCACGGCCGCTGAGGGTGGTCAGAGAGCGATGGTCACGCTGAGCGGCGCTGGGCGGTATGAGATTCGGAGCCGGTGAGATGATCCAGCAGCCTGTACAGAATGGCGTGCGCGCTGGGTGAGGCGTGCGGAGCTTGCGCCAGAATTTCCTGTGCTGTCTGCTGGAATGATTTGCCGTTTTCAATCTCGTGGCCGGCGTTGTCTACCATTTGCTGAACGCTCTCGGGTGTGGCTTCAAGATGAAATTGCAGTCCGATGGCCGAGCCGAGTTGGAAGGCCTGATTGGGGACGGCCTCGGTTTCCGCGAGACGGACGGCCCCGGCGGGCAGATCAAATGTCTCTCCGTGCCAATGGAGTGGAGTAAATGTCTCGGGGAACAGCGCTTCCGCGCCGCTGGCCGTCACGCGGCGTACCGGGAACCAGCCGATTTCTTTTTCGCGACCTCGATAGACGCGAGCGCCCATGGCGCTGGCGATCATCTGCGCGCCGAGGCATACGCCGAGGACCGCGCGGCGCGACTCGATCGCGCTCCGGACGAATGCCTTTTCCTCTTTCAGCCAGGGGTGTTGGTGTTCATCGTTCACGCTCATGGGGCCGCCCATGATGACGAGAAGATCCAAGGCCGTGAGTTCGGGCAAGGGGTCGCCTTTGTCCACGCGTGAGTGGGTGAGGGCGTGGCCGGAATGCCGAGCCCAGTTTTCAATGGCTGCTGGTCCCTCGAACTCCACGTGCTGGAGAACATGAATGCGCATAGCCGGATTATTTCACTGAACCCACGTCTCAAAATCGAGACGTGGGGCACCCGGGTTTGATTGCGCGGGTGTGAGTGTCCCCACACACGCAAAGGCAGCTTATGCGGGCCAGCGCCAGCATTCGTCCATCCCGTCCTGGCCGCGAAGAGCACGGCCAGGACGGGGCACCTCTGTTTATTTTTATTGACGCACTGCCCTAGAAGTTGTAGCCGACGAACAGGCGCAGCACTGGGGCGTCGCCCGACCACAAGCTTGTTTTCATCTCGACAAACATCTTGTTTTTTTGTGCGCCGAGGAAGACATTGAAGCCGGTTTTGTAGTTGAAATCGCTGAAACTGGTGTCGCCGCTGCTGGCGCCCCGATGAATGAAGTTCAACGATGGACCCATACCGAAGTACGGACGCCATTCACCGTTAATCCGGGTGCGGAGCCAATAGGCTCCTTCCAGGTTCAGAGAAAACATATCGGTCAACTCTCCGAAGCCAAATTCGGCGCTGGGCCGGAACAAGAGGCGCGGACTGAAGATGGGCCCGATCTGCGACTGGAGTCCGAACATAAAGATCTCGGGGCTGAAGCCGGCTCCGATGCGTCCGCCTATATGCCAGCGGCGGGCTGTGCGCTGGATCTTCCTTGTTGTTTGCCTCACCTGGGGAGGGGGCGGAGCGGCCTGGGGCGTTTGTTGGCCGTCGGAGACTAGAGCGGGTGCGCTGCTGGAGTCCAGGGCCGGTGTGCTGTCGGGCTGACTCAGGAAGGCGATCGGCGAGCTCAGCTGGAAACTGGGGGCAGAGGAATCATTCTGAGCGAGCGCGGCGACGGGCGATGTGAGTTGGAACCTGGAGGCAGGAAAATCATTTTGGGCAAGTGCGACGGCCGATACGCTTGCAACGGCGAACAATATCAGGAGCGCACGAACGTAGATGGATCGTGCCTTTGACATGAGACTTTCTCCTTTTCAGGAGGACCGATCGTGGACGAAATGGGGCGCCGGATCGCGCGAAAAAAGTTGCGCCCCGCGGGAGCGAGGGTGACTCAACTTTCTCAGAGACTTGCCGCCGGGAGAGGGGGATGCGGCTTGCTGAAAGTTCCCGGTTATTCAGTGGGATGCGATTCTTGCGGATTCGGGGTCGAATCATCGTTTCAATATCTTCAAAATTCGGGTTAAGACGGGGGAAGGCCCACGTCTCAAAGCGAGACGTGGGGCAACGGAGGCGGGTGGGTACATTTTAAGGAGCAGAATTTCTCCGAGCGCGATGTTACCGAATTTCAGCGCATGCGACGCGGTCCCCGGCACCGCCGATCGGCTGGGACTTGTAGTCGTCTGGATGTGCATGGATGACCAGCGCGGAACCATCCTGGTCCAGCAGCGCCGGGCGATCCACTTCTCCGTTCAGTGAGACCAGCGTGGAATAAAGTTCCACTGTTGCCGCGCCGTCAGCGGTGGCGTAGATATTCGGCAGGTCTCCAGAGTCATTCGCATCCGGGTTCAGCAATCCATGGATGACAGGTGTTTTGGAATGGATATGCCCGCCGGCGTTTTTGAACTTCGCGTCGCTGCAATCGGCCTTTTCGTGGAAATGTACGCCGTGCCAGCCCGGCGTGAGGCCCTTGACCTGAATGCGAAGCAGCACGCCATGAGGTGCGGCGGTGACTGTCACGTCGCCCAGCGTGTGCCCGCTTGCGTTTTTGAGTTCGGCGGTACTGCTGGCCGGAGGCGTCTGCGCGGAAAGGATCGCCGCCGATCCGATTAGAAATAAAATGGCAACCGCGGTACGGGGCATTTCAGATCTCCTGAAGATAATCAACGAATGTTGGATGGCTTCTTGAAGCATCCGGATGTGCCCCGTTGTCCTCCTGAATGGGTTTTTACTATAGAACCCCACTCTATCGCTTCAGCAC
>JBAUHD010000008.1:0-3439 GCA_049680085.1 Acidobacteriaceae bacterium | reverse complement strand
AACCGAGCCGGCCTTTGTCAACTGGCGGCGCACCAACACCGCGCTCGAGAAGGGCCAGGTCCGCGACCTCGCGTGGCAGGACATCGGCCACGGCGCCGACACCGTCGAGTACTGGCAGTGGCGCGCGAACCGCAATGGCCAGGAGGAATACCACGGCAGACTGGTCGGCAGTGACGGCAAGCCCGCGCCCGTCTACGCGGAAGTCCAGCAGACTGGTAAAGAATTTAACGAAGCCGGAGCCGCGCTCGCTGGCACTTCGCCGCATTCTGAAGTCGCTGTCATTCAGTCCTTCCCCAGCCGCTGGGCCATCGACTTCCAGCGCCACAGCGCGAAGTTCGACCCCGTTGCCGAGCTGGTCGCGTTCTATCGTCCGCTGCGCGACCAGTCGCAGGCGGTCGATCTCGTCTCGCCCAACGCGCCGCTGGACGGCTACAAGGTGGTCGTGGCCCCGGCGCTCAACGTCCTGCCACAAAGCCTCGCCGACCATCTCATCGCTTACGTCAAGCAGGGCGGCCATCTGGTACTCGGCCCGCGCTCCGGTATGAAGAACGAATACGACGCGCTCAACCCGCAGCGCCAGCCTGGGCCGCTGGTCAACCTGCTCGGCGGGTCCGTAACCCAGTTCTACGCGCTGGACACCAATGTGCCCGTAAGCGGCGACGCCGGATCGGGGACCGCGAACATCTGGGCCGAGACTCTCACCGCCACTTCGCCCGACACAAAAGTCCTGATGCGCTACGGCAAGAGCACCGGATGGCTCGACGATCAGCCCGCCGTGCTGGAGCGCAAAGTCGGCAACGGCACCATCACTTACGTTGGCGCATGGCTTGATCCGCAATTGCTGAGCGGCCTCACCGCCTCATGGCTCCAGCAGGCTGGGGTCAAGCCCATCGTCCCCAATACGCCGGAAGGCGTTGAGGTTTGCGAGCGCAGCGGCCAGGGCAAGACCGTGCTCATCCTCATCAACCACAACACCACGCCGCAGCAGGTCACGCTGCCCTCGGAGATGACCAATCTGCTGGCCGGCGATCACGCTCACGTTTCCTCAGTGGATTTGCCGAAATACGGAGTCGCGGTCCTCGAAAAATAATTCGCCGCAACGCAACAACGCCGGAAACCGCAATGGCTTCCGGCGCGCTTTTTTTTGCGGAAAAATCCGCGCCTACTCCTCGCCCATCCTCCCCGCCGCAATCTCCAACACCGTGCGCGCCACCCGCGCCGCATCGTGGCGAAGCACATCTCCTTCTGCCGCAAAATTTCCCGTGATGCAGCGAATCCCCATGGCCTCAATGCGCGCAATGTCCAGAGCGTCTGGCTCAATCGCCTCCGCGCCCTGCACCGCATATCGTTCACGCAAGGCGTCCGATACCGGAGCCGTATTCAGCAGCGCGTAATCAAACACCGGCTGCCGCGTGTGCGCGTATATGCGCTCAATGTGCTGCGACGCGGAGAGGTGCAGGCTCTCGTTGGCCTGCGTCATGAGATTGGCAATGTACACCCGCGTCCCCTGCGCCGCCGCCAGCGCTTCCGGAATGCCCTGCACCAGCAGGTTGGTGATCAGACTGGTGTAGAGCGATCCCGGCCCCAGCGTAATCAGGTCCGCTTCGGCAATCGCGGCCAGCGTCTCCGGAAGCGGCTCCACCACTGCCGGGTCCAGGCTCAGTTCCACGATCTGCTCTTTGCTGGCCGTGATGTTGGTTTCGCCGCGGACCACCGCGCCGCTCGCCATGCGGGCCACCAGCGTGGAATTGGTGTAGGTCGCCGGATAAATCTTTCCGCGCATGGCCAGCACTTCGCCGGCCAGCTTCAGCGCGTGGCCAAAGTCGCCCGTCATCTCCGTCAGCGCAGCGACAAACAGATTTCCGAAGCTGTGTCCCTCTAGCTCCCCGCCCGCCTGGAAGCGATGCCGGAAGAGCCGCGACATCAGTCCCTCGTCTTCAGAAAGCGCAACCATGCAGTTGCGCAGGTCGCCCGGCGGCAGCATATTGAAATTCTTCCGCAGCCGCCCGCTCGATCCACCGTCGTCCGTCACCGTCACAACGGCGGCAAGATCGCAGATCGGATGGGGCGCGTCCTCGGGCATCCCCGCGCCCAGCGCCGACGGAGCATAGCGCTTCAGTCCGCGCAGCAGCGTTGAGAGCCCCGTCCCGCCGCCGATGGCCACAACCCGCAGCCCGCCCCGTTCCACGGAGCGCGAGGCCGGAGTTTTCGCCGTGACGGAAAGTTCCATACTCACAGTCTATCGAGGACTGCCGAAAGCAGCCGCATCATCGCAGCCGCGCGCGCGTCAGAGCGCTTCCGGATAGAGAAGTTCGGTAAAGCGCGGATCGTCCGCCATGTCATTGAAGTCCGTGTCGCTGCGCGCCTGGATGCGGTTCTGCGAATTCAATTCGATCGCCGTGTGCAGGTGGTCCAGACACTCCTCGGCCTGTCCCGTAATGCTGTTCAGAATCGCCAGACCGTAGTGGGCGTAATCAGCCACCACGGTCTTCTTCAGCAGGCATTCGAACTGGTCGCGCGCGTCTTCGTAGTTCCCGGTGTTCAGCAGCGAAATCGCGTAGTCGTACTGCTCCTCGGCGCTTGCGAACGCCAGGCCCGTCTTCTGCCCGTTGCGCTCGCAGACGGCCAGGTAGGTCCGCGACCGCTCCAGAATTTCCGGAGCGCCGTCGTGGGTTAATTTCTCAAAAAGCGCGCGCGCCTTGTCGAACTTCCCTTCCTGCATCATCTGCACCGCGTGCTGGTACTGCGCGAAGGAGGGATGAAGGGCGGGCTTGGCCGACAGCGCTTTCTTGCCTGCGGGCGTGCGCATAGGTTTGATTTTAGCGCTTTCCTGTCGTGCTTCGGGCATGGTCAGAGGATTCCCAGAGAGCAAGTGCTGTTAACGTCGAAGTTATACGCACAACCACCCGTCACGTCAAGCCGCGCCTGATTCTGAACGGCTAACGCGGATCATCGTGTTCGTTATTCTCCACGCAGGACACTCGCTGCTGCTTCCCGTCTAACTCACCTTCAGCGTCAGGGACACCGTCGCGGTTTGTTTCCCGGACACGACCGTCACCACCACCTTGCTGGTGCCAGCAGGAGTTCCAGGGTCAGAGGTCGAGGTGCTTCCGCTGCCGCTCTTCGAGCCAGAGCCAGAACCAGAGCCAGAACCAGAACCGGAACCAGAACCGCTGGAGCTTCCACTGCCGCTCGCCGAACCCGATCCCGAGCTTCCAGAACTTCCGCTACCGCTGGAGGCTCCGGCGCCGCTGCTCGTACTTCCGGAGCCGGAGCTTGAACCGGAGCTGGAGCTTGAACCCGAGCCGGAGCTTGAACCGGAGCCAGAGCTTGAGCTTGAACCGGAGCCAGAACCGGAACCGGAGCCAGAGCCAGAGCTTGAACCGGAGCCAGAGCTTGAACCCGAGCCGGAGGTTGAACCCGAGCCAGAGCCAGAACC
>JBAUHD010000007.1:0-1545 GCA_049680085.1 Acidobacteriaceae bacterium | reverse complement strand
GTCCTGCTCATCGCCCCCATCATCCTCATCGCCATCCTCGTCGGGCTCCCCTTCTACGCCGGAGAAGGCGAAAAAAGCTGGCACCGCCGCCCCATCGCCGTCATCCTGGTCGTCTTCGTCGCCGTTCTCTTCGCCGTCTTCACCCACCTCGGCACCAAGACCCCCTGGAGCCCCAAGATGGACGCATGGAGCCAGGACACCGTTCCCGTCAAATATCTCCAGAACCTCACCCCCGTCCAGCGCCAGGGAGCCGTCATCTTCCAGGGAATGCAATGCCGCAACTGCCACTCCCTCGACAACATCGGAGGCAAGCGCGGCCCCGAGCTCGACACGGTGGCCGTGCGCCTTACCGAGGACCAGCTCATCCGCCAGGTCGTTCAGGGCGGAGGCAATATGCCCGCCTACGGCAAAAATCTCTCGCCGCCCGAGGTCATGGCCCTCGTTCACTTCCTCGAGACTCTTCATCGGCCCAATCAACGCCCAGCGACCGACGCCTCCATCAACGAGGTAAAGAACAATACGCCGCCGTCCAACTATGATTCCGGCCTGACCGCCTCCGGATCGGGCGGCAACAACCAGACCACCTCGAAGCCCGCCGCGAAACCGGGCGGAAAGCAGTAGCCGTACCGTGTTTCACACCATCTTCGCGGATTGGGATTTCCCGCCCGTCATCTGTACCGAGCTGGCGCTCGTCGCGCTCATCTACACGATCGGCTTTCTGCGAATCCATAAGTCTCGCCCCCAGCACTTTCCCTCCTGGCGCTGGGCCTGCTTCATCAGCGGCATTGTCTCCCTCGTCGTCGCCGTTTCCTCCCCGCTTGACACCTTCGCTGAGCAGCTTCTCACCCTGCACATGGCGCAGCATTTTGTGCTCATGTCCATCGCCCCGCCGCTCATCGTCTTCGGGTCCCCTGCCGTCCCTTTGCTCCGGGGACTCCCGCGCTGGTTCGTCCGTCCCGTGCTCGGCCCGCTCCTCCGCCGCCGATGGCTTCGCGCCTTCTTCCACTCGCTCGTCCAGCCCAAGGCCGCATGGCTGCTCATGAACCTCTCCTACATCGGCTGGCACGTTCCCGCCGCCTATGAATTGGCCCTCGGCAATGAGAACATTCACAACTGCGAGCACGCCTGCTTTTTCTTCGCCAGCCTCCTCTTCTGGTGGCCCGTCATCGCGCCCTGGCCCAGCCGTTTCAAAAGCTCCCGCTGGCTGCTTATCCCTTATCTGCTCAGCGCCGACATCGTAAACACCGGCGTCTCCGCCTTCCTCGTCTTTGCCGGACGAGTCATCTACCCCAGCTATGCCGCCCAGCCCCGCATCTTCGGCATCAGCGCCCTCTCCGACCAGGCCGCCGCCGGAGCCTTCATGTGGGTCTTCGGCTCCATCGTCTTCCTCATCCCCGCCTTTGCCATCACCATGGACCTGCTCTCCCACAAATCCCCAGCCTGGAAAGCCCAGCACGCCGCGCGGTAGGGCAAAACCAATGTTGGCGTACCCAAATACAAACCTTGTCATCCCGACCGAAGCGACCGAAGGGAGCGAAGCGGAGG
>JBAUHD010000006.1:0-6034 GCA_049680085.1 Acidobacteriaceae bacterium | reverse complement strand
AAGTCCAGCAGCAGGCCGGATTTATCCAGCGCCTCGCCCTTCAGAGTAATGCGGACCTTATAGTTGTGCCCGTGCGGATTCTCGCATTTGCCGCGATAATTCCTCAGAAAATGTCCCGAGGAAAATTCGCGCTCCACTGTAACTTCATACATAAGATGCTTGGCTTTCCAGGGCGGACGCGCCCTGCTTCTATTGTAGCTTCACTGGAAGCGCCCTATTTACGGCGGTTGCGCGCCCGCGCCTGGCGCTCTCGAGCGCGCCGGTCCACCTGCTCAAACATCGCGGTCATCATGCCGAGCAGCGCGACGATCAAACCAATGACCGTCAGAAACAGCGCGGTCGTCTTCCACAGCGATCCATTGCCGGGCAGTCCCTGCTGAAAGCCGCTGCCCACAAAAGTCATGCCGCAGGAAAACAGTGCGAAGAACAGCAGCGTCCCGGCCAGAATGTAAAGATTGCGCGCCATCCCACTCTTCATGCTACAGCCTATTTGCCCTTGCTTGCAGCGGAGCGCGGCTTCATTTGTCCTTGAGCGGCTTTCTCGCGAAGTAATAAAGGGAAAAGCCGAGCAGTGCGAACATGGCCACCGCGACGGAGGGGTGGTAGAGGAGCCGATAGGCCACCGATCCGGCAGGAAACCCGAGGTTCAGCTCGTGCCCGACGGCGGCCTCGTAGAGCTTGAGGGCGACGCCGATCAGGCCCATGATGCCTCCGGCGGCGATGAGTCCGCTGGCGTAGAGGGAGCCGGGCGAGACGTCGCTTTCGGCTGCGGAGGCACTGCCGCCGCCAGAGCGCTCGACGGCGCGGTCGATGATCCAGCGGATCACTCCTCCGCAGAAAATAGCCAGCGTGGTTCCGATGGAGAGATACGCTCCCACCGCGAAGGAGAGTGAACGCACGCCGAGCAGCTCGATGGCGATGACCAGAAAGACTCCCAGCCACACGAGCCCCCAGGGGAGCTTGCGGGTAAGGATTCCATTGATGACGGTGGCCATAAGGCGGCCCTGCGGCGCCGCGGCCTGCTCGCTGCCGATGCCCTGCGACCACTGGATTTCGATTTTGCCGGTGGCGGGATTGTAGAGGTATTTTCCGTTGGGCAGTACGGGCGAGCCGAGCGCGTTCAACAGCACATACGGGCTACCGCTTACGAACTGTGTGGATTTGTCCGGCTCGGTGAGCGGGAAGCGCGCGCGCTTGAAATGCCGCTGCTGCACGTTCACGCCGGGGATGGGCGCGCTCATGCTGTAGGCGATGGGTTCCTTCATGGGCGTGAAGGTTTCGAGGCCGCGGTTCATCGCGTTGAGCGTGAGGCCGATGGAAAAAACCGACACGATCACGCCGACCATGACGGCGACCTGCTGCTTCCAGGGAGTGGCGCCGACGATGAAGCCGGTTTTGAGGTCCTGCGAGGTGTCTCCGGCATTGGCGGCGGCAATGCAGACCACTCCGCCGATGCTGATGGCGAGGGCTCCGAAGGCGGGCGCGGTCCAGCCCTTGACTAGAAAGATTGCGGCCGTCGCCATAAGCGTGGCGATGGTCATGCCGGAGATCGGATTGGCGGAGCTTCCGATAAGGCCGACGATGCGCGAGGAGACGGTGACGAAGAGGAATCCGAAAAAGAAAATCAGCAGCGCAGCGGCGAAGTTCGCAAGCCAGCCCACCTGCGCTCCGGGCACGGGCTTGAATTCGAGGAAGAAGAAGATCATGGCGACGAGCAGCACGCTGCCGGCGAGCACGATGGGCATGGGGATGTCGCGGTCGGTGCGTTTGGTGGATGCGGCGGAGACTTTTTTGCCGAGGGTTTGCGCGCCAGCCTTCAGCGCACTGAAGATTGTGGGCAGCGTTCGGAGCAGCGTGATGAGCCCCGACGCGGCGACCGCGCCCGCGCCCATGGGACGGACGTAGGCGCTCCAGAGATCGCTGGAGGACATTTGCGAAATGGGCGCGGTGCCGGGGTAGACGGGAGTGGTGAGGCTCCCTCCGAAAAAGTGGATGGCGGGCATCAGGACGAACCAACTGAAGACGCCGCCGGCGAAGAGGACGCCGGAGACGCGCGCGCCAATGATGTAGCCGACGCCCATATATTCAGGCGTGGCGTCGCAGCGCAGGGCCGCGCCGGGAAGCCATTTGGGCTCGTAGTTGGGGCTGCTGGGCCATGCGCCGAGCAGGTTCTCGTTCTGGAAGAGCGTGTAGAGCGCGCCGAAGCCGAGTCCGAAAAAGACACGGCTGGCAAAGGAGCCTCCGCGCTCGCCGGCGATGAGAACGTCGGCGCAGGCGGTGCCTTCGGGATACGTGAGGTTGCCGTGCTCTTCGACGATGAGCTGCCGGCGCAGCGGAATCATGAACAGGACGCCGAGCCAGCCGCCAAGCAGCGCGAGGATGAAGATGCGGATGTATTCGAGATCAAATCCGAGGAAGATCAGCGCGGGCAGCGTGAAGATGACTCCGGCGGCAATCGACTGGCCCGCGTTACCGGTAGTCTGCACGATGTTGTTTTCGAGAATCGACGCCCGGCCGAGCGCGCGCAGCACGCTGATGGAGAGCACCGCGATGGGAATGGACGCGGCGACCGTAAGGCCCGCGCGCAGGCCGACGTAAACGGTGACGGCTCCAAAGAGGATGGCGAAAATGCAGCCGAGCAGGACGGCGCGGAAGGTGAACTCCGGGCGCGACTCGTGCGCGGGGACGTAGGGCTGGAATTCAGCGGGCTGCAATTGGGTTGGCTCGGCCAAAACCTTCCTCCAAACGTGAGAAGGGAGAGTGTATCAGCGCAGCCCGTCCTTGCAGAAGCCGTTTTTGATTGCGCGGGCTTAGATTCCGGACGTCTGGGTGGCCTTTGCGGAGCCGACGGAGAGTTGCACCAGCCGCGGCGGCCTTGGCTCCCATACGGGGTGAGCCAGTTCCGGCATGGGCTTTGCCTTGAATACCCTGCGCGCCTGGCGGGCGGTCCATCGCGCCCAGGACTTGGCCTTCTTGCGGCGCGCGCTGTCGCTGGAGATTCCGGTGCCCGCGTACATTTGCCGGTAGAGCTTGGACAAGAGCACGAAGGCCAGGCGAGAGCGCAGGCTTGGGGTGCAATCGGCCCTCTTCCAGACCGCCCTCATGGAGTAGAAGCGGTCCCAGACGCCCTGCGTCCGCTCGCGGATTTCATCGGAACTCATGAGCGGGTGCGGAGTGAACATTTTTGGCCGGACTTCTGTGGGGATGAGCCAATAGCGGGTGATGGGAACGCCCGCGATCATGGTTGGGTTCTCGGCCTGCTCCTTCTCCCATCGACCGAAATCCACGGTTCCGGGAAAGGGCGTCAGCATCACAAATTGCGCGAAGGTTACGTCGGCTTTCAGGGCCAGTTCGACGGTGGCTCCGAATGTGGCGGGTTTATCGCTGGGAAGGCCGAAGATGAAGGACCCGAGCACGTGAACGCCATGCTCGCGGAACCTTTTCAACTGTTCGATCAGGCGGTCCCCCGTGTAGTTGAAGTCCTTGTAGACGGACTTCAGGCCCTCCGGCGTAACCGCTTCCACTCCTACCAGCGCGCCCTTGATGTTGGCGCGCCGCATCGCGTCCAGGTACTCCGGGTCTTCCGCGGATTCCATGGTGATCTGGGTGAAGAACACCATGTCTTTAGGCAGCTTCGCCAACTCCGCCATCAGCAGAAATCGCTCGTTGCGCACCTGCTGGAGCGACTCCAGCTTTTCCAGATTGTTCTGCTCGCGGGCCAGCCGCAGGTCGGTCAGCGTCACGGGATAGAAGTTGTCGTCGGCGAGCGCTATAAAGCGAAAGCCCATGCGGCGCAGATCGATGATTTCATCAATCACTTGCTCGAAAGCCCGCTGCCGGGGCTTCTGGCCATCGGTACGCCATACCGAGCAGAAGGAGCAATGCTTGGGGCATCCGCGAATGGTCTGCACCGAGGCCCACATATATTTGTCGGCCTGCATCAGGTCCCAGCGCGCGGGCAGAAACTCCTCGCCGCCGATTTTTCCGCCGTCATAGACGCGCTTCACGCATCCGGCTTCGAGATCACGCAGGACGTGGCCCCATGCCATATCGCCGTCGCCCGTCACCACCACATCCGCCGCGCCGCGCTCAAACGGCTCTTCAGGAAACAGGGTTGCGTGAATGCCTCCATAGATCACGGTTGCGCCGCGCTCGTGGGCAAGTCGGCCCACCTGGTATCCCCGCAAAGCATTGCCAGTATGGACACTGATGCCGACCACATCGCCGGCCTGGATGGTATTTGTATCCATTTGTTCGAGACACTCGTCCGTCAGAATGGGATCCCCCATGGAGCGCGGCGTGGCGGCGGCTAGCACAAAGAGCCATCGCGGCGTAATGACCGCCGTTCCAAAGGCATTGTCGCTGGGATTGATCAGATGAATGCTCATTCGCGCGGATACTCCTCGTTCTGAATTGTCTCTGGGCCGTGATACGTGGAGGCGATTACCCAAAGCGATGAATGTCAGCTTGCAGCCTACCTGTGCCATGTTAGCGCAGATGCTCGCTGAATGTTTGTAGAATGCAGCGGAGAATGGCCGAATCGACGGCACCGACAGCAAATTCCGGGCGCGATTCGCTGGGGAAAGTAGGGCTGAAACTCAGTCAGTCACTACATTGGTCTATTCGGGCAAGACTCCTCGAACGCGGAGAGAGAGAGTGTGTATCAGTGGGGGATGGGGAGATGAAGAGTGATACTGTCCTTCCTGTAAAGAGTGATTATTATCGGTTATGTGGGGGCATGCGGTGTACGCGCATTGGATATCCGATCAAGGATTTCTGACAGCTTTGCGGATTTGATATCGGACACATCAACCCCATAAATTTCTCTAATCCTCGCAAATAGGAAATCGTTTGTTTCATCCGAGTGGAAATCCCACAAGCTCGATTCGTCCGAAATCCATGCCGATTCAAGGCCTAAAACACATTGGATGAAGTCCTTCGACAGTTCTGGGTGAATGTCTATGCGATCCGTACTGGCGAATTCTATCGGTAAGCGAGTTCCCGGTCGGAGAAGAGGTTTGCCCTCCACTCTTCTCTGACGCTTAACTGCTTCAAAGTTGTTTTTCAAATTCTCTAGAGCTTCCTCCGGGCTGTTCCCGACTCCGGATAAGGACCAGTTGATTATTTCGGCTGCGAAAGCAGGGACGCGTCGAGATGGCCCAATTTGTAGATTTACTTCTTGGGAACGAACCCGAACGGGGTAGTCGCTCAATTCCCAATTTCGTTTGCGAAACGATAATGCCAGTTTCCAAAGAGCAGAAGCATGGTTTTTGAAGCGTGTTCTTCGTCCGAGTGACATGAGGATGTCCGTTCAAGGAGTGTAACAATCAGCAACTTCAATGGGTAATGAGCAGTCACTGGCGGAAACTGCACATCCGCCGTATACTTCAAGCCAACGGAAGCCGGAAAGTCCGTTTCCGGCGCGTTCTCTGTTTTCAGCCCCAAAGGAGCGAGGTGCGCCTTCTCCAGTCAGAGTGAGCCGCTGACGTTGAACCTTCCGCCAAGCCAGACCACGGCGTGGCGTGCAGTGGTTCGCGTGCTCCGAAGTAGCGGAGACAGCATCGCTTCCGTTCTCTTTCCCGCCGATTGCCGTGTTTGCGGCGACCCCCTGGCCGCCTTCAGTCGCGTGCCCGTTTGCCCCTCCTGCTGGAAAAGCCTCCCTGAACAATCTGGTCCTTTATGCGCGCTCTGCGGCGAGAGTCTTGGCGTCTCCGACTTTGGCGGCGGCAATGAAGAGATTTGCCGGCCTTGCCGCGTGTCTGCTCCGGCGTTTGAGCGCGCCGTTGCGCATGGGCTGTACACCGGCACCCTGCGGACGCTGCTGCATCTGCTGAAGTATGACGGACTGGAGCCAGTATCCGCGAAGTTGGGCGCGATGCTGGCGGCGCAGGTAGCCGCGATTGAGGGTCTTCCGGCGAAGATGCTGGTGATCCCGGTTCCGCTCTACAAGGGTAAGCGGCGGGAGCGCGGGTTCAACCAGTCGGAGTTGCTGGCGCGCGCGGTGTGCGATGCCATGCGGCGGCTGCGTCCCGAG
>JBAUHD010000005.1:0-3372 GCA_049680085.1 Acidobacteriaceae bacterium | reverse complement strand
TGTGGCGGAAGAAGATATTTCTCAAGATTTAGGGAGTGGGCCGCTGGCATTCAGCGGCCGGTCTCGCCGTGCATGTAGAGGTCGTACCGTTTCTGGTACTCGTGTTTATAGGCATCCACGGCCTGCTGATAGCTCCAGTTTGGGGTATTGGCGCGGCGGCTCCATTGCAGCCGGACTTGCCGGGCGGTGGACGGAATCCGCACCACGCCGTTGGCGGGCGAGGCGGGTTGACCGTCGATGGAAACGGCGGAGACATTCGCGAACCACGGCAGATGAAGCAGGATGACGCTGGGCGTCTCTCTCCATTGCGTATTCAGTTTGATGACGGCGGAGTGATCGTCGGGCTGCGTGAGGGTAAAGCCGACTTCTCCGAATTGCGTAGGCGCCCGCGCGACCTGAATCGTCTTGCCCGCTCCCATCCACGCCGGAGACATCACCGACAGCAGATGCAGATCCCGTCCGTCTTCGCGAACCATCATGTCGCGCAGCATGATGCGGTACTCCGCGGCAAACCAGCCATGGGGAGTGAGATTGCCGTCGAAGTCGCGGTCGCCCCAGGCGCGAATGGCGAATTCGAAGCCCTCCTGCGTGGAGCTGGTGTGGACCAGCATGGCGTAGAGGTCCTTTACGGGCTGCTGCTGCTCGCCGCGAACAATCTCGGTGAGGGTGTTCTTGATCATCAGATAGTGATGGAGGTAGCGGCCATCGCTGTAGGTGGTGAGACCCTCCTGATATTTCCCCTGCACCATTTTCAGCGTGGCGGTGATGAGTGGATCATCCGGCGCCAGAACGTGTTCGGGATACGTTCCCAACAAATTGCCCCAGTCCTGTCCTCCCTTGCATTCGCCATCCAGCGAAGGAGGAATGTAGCCGCCATTGATGCCGGCGCATCGATTGAGCGCGCGCAGGAAATCCGCGCGGTAGGCGTTGTAGTCAGCGCGATACTCGGCGGCTTTTGCTGGCTGCCCTACGGCTTCGGCAAGCATGGCGGCGTTCTTCATGCCGCCCAGGGCGAGAAAATTGTAGCCGGTGATGTGCCCGGAGATGTACTCGTTGTCCTTTACGTCGGAGGGCGGAATGAGGTGGAGAGGATCGGACTTGCGAGCCGTTTCCAGCCAGTCGACAGCGCGCTCCACGGAGGGAAATACCCGGCGGGCGAAGGCGAGATCATGCGTCATGAGGTAGTGCTGGCCGTAGACCCAGAGCACTTCTCCCTGGGCGTCATATTGCCCAGCCTGCGACAGAAATAACCCGTCCGGCTGCTGGAATCGGGGGAAGAAATTGAGCGCCTGACTGGCGTATTGCGAATACCCGGTGAGGTCGTACATATTGGCGATGTCGGAAGCGTCGCGCAGCCAGAAGGCATGGTAGTGCAGCTTATTGACGGTCTGGATGTAGTCGTCGCCGATATGATCGCGGGCGAGCAGGTCGTAGATCAGGCTGGCGCGAAAGGTATTGTTCACCTTCGCCTCAGGCACGGTTATCCGCATACCGGCGTTGCCGATCTGCTCCCAGTTGCGGATCACCTGCGCCAGCGCGGCGTCATAGCTGGCGTTTAGAATCTTCTCGGTCTCCGGGCCTTCGGCAATGGGAACCAGCGGCATCCGGAAGGTGAGGGTGCGCTCGTTGCCGGGCGCGAGAATGCTGTTGTAACTCACGCCTCCCACCAGGCTGGTGGGAAAGAGATGCAGGGGTCGGGGCGTGTTATCGATGAGATTGTTGTAGTTCTGCTTTGTTGTCAGCATCCGTTGATCGGGGCGATCGGAGAAGAGATAAAAAGCCAGGCCGCTGCGCAGGAAGGCGTGCTCGGAGAAGCTGTATACCCAATTGGGGTTGAACGATGCGCCGGGCTGGCTATAGTCGCCGGGATGGGTGGGGGCGACAGGGCGACGAAAACGATGAGCGCCGGTTCCGGTTCCGTTCATTGTGTCATTCTGATATCGCGTGGCCGCGGTGAGCACTGCGCGCGTGGGCCTGCTGTTCAGATTTTTTTCCAAGATACGGGCAAAGTTGACGAGAGTGCCGTCATCCAGCTTCGCGGTGAAGAACGTGAATTGATAGTCAATTCCGTCTTGCGTGTGCGATGTGTGAACGATGGGGAGATAGCCCTTTTCCAAAGTGCGGATGCGGGGCTGGATGGGCTGCATCTCCGGACCGATAAGAAAGACCAGCTCTCCGTAGCCGGTGTAGAGAGAGCCCTCGGGCGTGATCTCGGTGGCTGCGGGAGCGTCCATGACGCCGATTTCGTCAACCGATTGTGAGTAGTAGGAGAAGGGGCCAGGCTGCTGATCGATGTTCGGGTTCACCATGGGCGCGGGCTCCTGCGCGAAACACGGGGCGGCGGAAATAGAAATCAGCAGGGCGAGAGAGAGCGCGCGGACTTTCGACATAATGGGAAGATGGTAGACCCATCGCAGAAAAACGAGCCACTCGAAAACGGACGGGGGCTGCGCAGATGGCATGACGCGCGGAAGATCCATTTCCACGTCAGTCGGTATAATTTTTGTAATTTGGCTGCGGATTCCAATTTCAGATCGGTGCTGGAAGCGTGGGTGCTTCTTTGGATCTGCCGCGTGGGCCTTTGGTTGGCGCCGTTTCCGCGGGTGCTTGAGGCTACGCGGTTTTGCGCGGCATGTTTTCCGTCGAGGCGCGCGCTGACGCCGGCCTGCGCGGTCGCAGCCATTGGCCGCGCGCTGCCGTTCACGCTGCGTGCAAGTTGCCTGACGCAGGCGCTTGCCGGGTGGATCATGCTGAGGCGGCACGGGGCGGAAGGCCGGGTGCGGATTGGCGTGGCCTCGCTGGAAGAGCTGGGCTTCAAGGCTCATGCGTGGCTGGAGGTTGGCGGAAGGGTGATTCTGGGCGATCTTGAAGATGTGGATGCGGACGGCGGGCTGGGCTCCTTTCATGTGATCTGGACGCTTCCGCCGGAGTAGTGGGAGGGTTTTTTCCCCCACAAGCCAAAAGCGGGCTTGAGTGGGCCACCCGGTGAGGTGTGGGGCACCCGGCTTGAGTGGGGCACCCGGCGAAGCCCACATCTCAGAATCGAGATGCGGGGCACGCAGCGCCCAGATTTAAGGCAAAAGGAGCAGGACTGAGTGGCGGGGATTGCGGGGATTTATTGCGCGGACGGGCGTCCGGCGGACGTGGCCGAATTGAAGCGGATGGCGGCGGCGGTGGAGCATCGCGGGCCGGACGGGATTGGCTACTGGAACGCGGGCCCGGTGGCGCTGGCGCATTTGCAGTTCTGCACGACGCCGGAGTCGCTCGATGAGCGGCAGCCGCTGGTTTCGCCGGGCGGAGAGGCGTGCCTGGTGTGGAACGGGCGCGTGGACAATCGCGAGGAACTGCTGGCTGGGCTGGAGTCGGCGGGGG
>JBAUHD010000004.1:0-10082 GCA_049680085.1 Acidobacteriaceae bacterium | reverse complement strand
AACAGCCGGAGGAAGGCAAGCTGCCAGCCAAAGTAGAGATCGCGATCGGCGATCTGATGGACCCGGTCTCGGTGGAGAAGGCCATGGAGGGTATAGACAAGCTTTTCCTGCTGAACGCAGTTGTGGCCGATGAACTGACGCAGGCTTTGATCGCGGATGGCATAGCACAACGGAAAGGCATCAAACACATTACCTATCTTTCCGTCTTCAAAGTAGACCAATTCCGGGACGTGCCGCATTTCGCATCCAAGCTGGCCGTTGAGAACGCTTTACGAGAGTTCGGAGTGCCATACACGATCCTGCGTCCCGGCTACTTCATGCAAAACGATGTAAATCTGAAGGGCGCTTTGACTGGCCCCGGCGTCTTCCCTATGCCCATTGGCACCGATGGTATCTGTGCCGTAGATGTTCGTGATATCGCGGAAGCCGCCGCTATATCCCTGACCCGCGAAGGGCATGACGGACAGACCTACGATCTCGTCGGTCCTACGCTCATCAGCGGCCCCGGCAATGCCGCCACGTGGAGTAAGCTGCTCAACAAAGAGATCAAGTACACGGGGCATAACTTCGACCAGTGGGAGCTGCAGATGCGTTCGATGATCCCGGCATGGACTGCATTCGATCTTCGCAAGATGTTTCAAGGCTTCTTCGATCGTGGTTTCGCTTCCACCGAGAGCGAAGTAGAACGTCTGACGAACCTCCTCGGCCACGCTCCACGCAGCTATGAAAGCTTCGCACAGGAAACTGCCGCCGTTTGGAGGGGTTAAATGTTTCACAATCTCGGCTTGCACTCTGGGCGGAGCAACCATCGGGAAAATTTGCCGGCGAGATCGTTGTTGACTACAGGGCAACTCACTCTTCAGCCAGCGTTGCGATCCATTCTTGCAGTCGGTAAGAACGGTTGCGCAGAATGTGCCGGTGACGTGGTCAGATCGATCCACTGGTGCGGCAAAACCTCGAACTCCCGCAGCCGCGCCGAGGACTGCTATGCAGGGAAAATCGATCGCCGAACCGGTCTGGGTTCGAGGGAAGCAGAGAAAACGGGTTGCACCGTCCCATGAGGGCGTTCCTCAGGCGAGAGATCTGACTTCGATCCTCCGGTACCAAATTTCCGCGAACTCGATCTCGATGGCGATCTTTCCTCTGGTTAAGGGGATGAATTTGCCGGGATTCGCCGGATCAGGCTGCTGAAGCATGGAGACGGCGTTCACCGTGCGTCCATTGACGATGTGCGCCGATCGGTCACCCTGCCAGATGACTTCCACGACGTTCCAGTCGTTAAGCTTTTCGAAATTGCCATCCTTAATCTTCCGACCGCCGACCGGCTCTGGCGAAGCATTGTCGTGGCTACCTGGTCTTGCGGCTCCAGACCACCCATCTGGAGTCAGGCCCTCACCAAAAAGGCCGTTCTCGTGCTGGTCCTGAACGCCGCGTATGCCGCCGACCAGGAAGTAATCCCCCACATCCCCTTCTTCAATCTGGCATTCGACCATGGTTGGCCAGACCTTGTCCGTGCCGATCAGCCCATACAAAAGACCGTTGTCTCGCTTGGTGAGGGTTCGCGGAGGAAATCGATTGACACCCCATTTGTACTCCACCCGAATGTGGACGTTCTCAAATTCCTGGTTGGTTGCGATATAGCCAGCTTCAGCTGGTTCGGCGGTTGCTTCATTTCCCAGGAAGTGTAGCATCCCGTCTTCTATCGCAACGACCTTCCGTTGCTCTGCAACGCCCCTGCCTGACTTCTGAAGGATCGTATACCAGCCACTCAGGTCGCGTCCGTTGAACAGAGAAATCCACCCGTCAGCGCCGGCCGGGGGCAGCCGCGACGAGGACGCCATCGTCTCCGCCAGGCTTCGAGGTTCGAAGAACAGCGGACTACCGACTATAGGTACGCCTACTTTAATAAAATCCCTGCGGTTAATGATGTGCTCCTTCCCTTGATCGCAATGGACTTGCAGAACATCACAATCCCGCAGGATTGAGAGAACTACAGTTTCGAAGTGACAATTGATCCGGTCAAAATTCCGGCGGCGGCGAAAATACCCTGTTGGTGCGACGGGCAGCGGGTTTCACTCACCACTCGTTTCGCAATGGATACATAGAACCTGGTTCCCAACAGGAATCTCCTTCTTGAGCATTGATTCGCTGTAATCGTACCTCTTCGCGGTGTGTTACGCCACCAAGACTGCTTGTCAAAGGCGGCGTAAAGCCACGCCAGGGCCATCGCATTCCGTTCGCGGCATTCGGTGTTCATGTGCTCCCGATTGATTTTGGCGACGCCTAGAAAGGATTCTGCTTCAAACCGGCAGCTGTCCAACAATGTGCGCATTAGGGGCCATCGTCCGCCTTCCTGAGTGGAGATTTGCGGCGCGAAAGTGCCGGGCGATATAGTGGTCGCACTGTGCAGTTTCTCACCCAAGCCAGAGTGCGACTCCGGATAGGCTTAATTTGCATCGCACTGTGCTTCGCGGGTTTCCTCTGCTTCGCAGCGGTGGCGCAGGACGCCCCGGGACAGGATTTCCAGGCGCTGCTCAGGCAGGGATTCGATCTGCACCGGCAGGCCCGGTACAGCGAGGCGATCCCTATTCTGGAACGCGCTCGCAAACTTCATCCGCGAGATTACTTCGCGAACCTGCTGCTGGGCATCGATCTGCTGCGCACCGGCAAGTTCTCCGAAGCCCTGCCCCCTCTGGAACTGGCGGCGCGCACCCGGCCCGCTGAAGAGATTCCCGAAGTCTATCTGGGAGAGGCAGAGGCGAGCCTGGGACGCTATGCTCAGGCCGCCGAAGCGTACCAGCAGGCAGTGCAGCGCGGTCACCGTTCCGAGCAGGCGCTGGAGGCCTGGGCGGGATTCTCACTGGAACGGTTTCGCCAGATCGGTGAAGGTCTGCGCGCTTCCAGTGAGGGTGTCGCCGCCATTCGCCGCCTGGAAAAAGCCGCCGCTCAACCCGCCGGCACCCTGGTCTGTCACGGCTCGATTCCGGTCCTCGAACGGTCGCTGACGGAGAAGTTGCTGGGGCGGAGTTCGGCTGCCACGCAAATGGAAACTGCGTACAATCTGTCGATCTGCTATGCGCTGGCGGCGGGCAAGGCGGCTGGAGAGTTGCAATCGAGCGCGGAGGATCAGGCGGCGCTCCATCGACTGCGCGGGGACGTGTTTCTGCGGCTGAAGGGAGACGCGAAGGCGGCTGAGGGAGAATACCGCAAGGCCATCGCGCTGCGACCCGGCGATCCCGCGCTGCTCGAGCGTCTGGCCGAGGCTGAGTCGATGGAAGGCAACACGGACGCTGCGCGGCAATCGGCGCTGGCAGCGCTGGCCATCGATCCGCATCAGCGGGAGGCACTGCGGACGCTGGCATCGGTGGCGATGAGCAATCGGGATTATGATCAGGCGCTGCCGTGGCTGCGGCGCCTGAGTCTTGAGGCGCCCGGCGACCCAGCGGTGCAGGTGCAACTCGGAACCGCGCTGGCGGAAACCGGCAGCGCCGCGAAGGCGTTGCAGCATCTGGCCCCGGCTTTGGCTGGCGGCTATCCCGACGAAAAGGGCGCCCTGCATGCGCTGGAGGCCCGCATCCTGCGCCAGTTAGGCCGCGAAAAGGACGCGGCCAAAGCCGCCGCTGAAGCCCGACGCCTATCCGACGCCTTCCAGGAACATCCTCAGAACCCCTCGACTAACGGTCCCCATGCCGATTAGCCGACGGAACCTTCTACGTGCAGTCCCGATACTTGCGGCGGGTGCGGCGGGAAGGACCAGACTCGCCGCGGCTCTGGCTCAGGCAACGCAAGCAACGTCCCGCATTCGCATGGGGAACGGAGCATCGGCGGCGGGATTGGATTTTGTTCTGCGTAATGGCGCGACGGGACACAAGTATCAGGTGGAGACGCTGCCGGGAGGTCTCGGCGTCATTGATTTCGACGGCGATGGCTGGCCCGATCTGTTCTGCACCAACGGCGCCGCGCTGCCTTCGCTGGTGAAGACCGGGCCGGAGTACTGGAATCGTCTCTACCGGAACAATCGCGACGGCACCTTCAGCGATGTGACGGTGAAGGCCGGATTGCAGGGCGTGGGCTACAGCATGGGCGTGGCGGTTGGAGATTACAACAACGATGGCCATGAAGACCTCTTTGTCGCCGGGGTTCATGCGAACCAACTCTATCGCAATCATGGTAACGGCACCTTCACCGACGTGACACGCGAGGCGGGGTTGGTTTCGCCGGGCTCGCTGGGGCGGCCCGCATGGTCGGTAGGCGCATGCTGGATCGATTACGACAACGATGGGCATCTCGACCTGTTCATCTCGAATTACTGCGACTGGGAGGCGGGCACCGATCCCATTTGTGGCGGGATGGACCCCCGGGCGCGCACCTACTGCCATCCGGACAAGTACCGCGCGCAGTCGATGCAGCTTTATCACAACAACGGCGACGGCACCTTTACGGAAATTACCCGTCGCGAGGGCCTTCCGGATTTGCTGGGCAAGGGTATGGGACTGGCAGTTGCGGACTTTGCCGGAGATGGCCGCCCAGGTATCTTTGTGGCCAACGATAACGCGCCCAATCTGCTGTTGCGCAGTCGCGGCAAAGGTTTTGAAGAGACGGGGATGGATGCCGGAGTGGCGTACAACGGCGACGGTCGCAACATATCGGGGATGGGCGCGGATTTCGGCGACATCGATGGCGACGGGCGTCCCGACATTGTAATGACCGGCCTGAAGAACGAGACGTGGGAAGTTTTTCTGAATCAGGGGCACGGCGTGTTCGTCGACGGAAGTGCGCGCACCGGCCTGCTGAATCTGAGCCGCGGAATCAGTGGGTGGGGCTGCGGCCTGGTGGACCTCGATAACGATGGGTGGCTTGACCTCTTCGTCGCAGGTGGAGGGTTGGACACGCAGGATGCGCAGTCCAATGCCATTTTCCTGAATCGCGAAGGCAAGTTTACCGATGTCACCGATGAAGCGGGCAGCGATTTTGCGCGTCCCGCTTTGCACCGCGGCATGGTCTTTGCGGATTTCGATCGCGATGGACGCATGGATGCGGCCGTTACCGCGCTGAACGCGCCGCTCGAGCTGTGGTGGAACCGCAGTCCAGCGCGGCACTGGCTGCAACTGCGACTGACCGGGCGCCGCAGCAATCGCTCCGCAGTGGGGGCCGAGGTGAGGTGCGTGGCGCTGGCACGGCTGCAAGTGCGAACGGTTTCCGGCAGCATGGGCTACGCATCCACGAGCGACCTGACCGTACACTTCGGACTGGGTGACGCAACGCGGGCGACGGTCGAGATTCACTGGCCATCGGGGCGGGTGCAGAGCCTTGGAGTCGTCGAGGCGGATCAGCGACTGCATGTAACGGAACCGGCGTGAGGATGAGGGCCTGTCCAGGCAGCGTTCTTTTTGGAATGTCCTCCTCAGCCCGGTTGCTCCCGCCGCCGCGGCCTTTTTCACGAAACCCTTAAAACGTAAGTAATATCGGCAGTCTGGATAGACGTTCGCTTTCGGCGGGAATATCAAGGATATGCGACAGCAGACCTGTTCCCAACGGACAGGTCGGTCGTGGAGGCCTACATGAGCGTCAATTTGAAATGGGTTTCACTACGATATAGCGCGATCATCACGGTGATCGTGCTGGTGGTTCTTACCTTGCCAAACATGCAACTGCGCGCGCAGTCATCGAATGCTCATGTAAGCGGCGTGATCGCCGATACGTCCGGTGCTGTCATCGGGGGCGCGAGGATTACCGCTGTCAACAAAGCCACGAACGTGCCGTACAGTGCGGTTTCGAACGGGCAGGGAGTTTACGTGCTTTCGGAATTGCTCCCCGGTCCGTATACCTTCACCGTCCGCGCCCCGGGGTTTGGAACCATCACGCGTTCGGGACTTACGCTGAATACCGGCGATCACCTGACGCAGAATTTTGAGCTGAAGCCGGGCACGGTGGAAGAGTCGGTGACGGTGACAGCCGGCCAGCAACTGCTTTCTTCCGATGAAGCCAGCACCTCCACGGTTCTGGACAACAGAATGATCACCAACCTGCCGCAGCTGAACCGCAACGCGCTCGACCTGACCTCGACGGTTCCGGCCATCCAGGGAACAGGCCCGCAAGTGGATCAGGTTGGAGCGCTGGGGAACGCGGCTTACTTGATCGCCAATACCGGCAATAGTTATTCGGTTTCCGGCGGCCAGGTGAACGGCACCAGTATCGTCGTGGACGGCAACCAGGTGCAGGAACCGAATTTCAACAATACCAACCGCGCGATTCCCACGCCGGATTCAATCGGCGAGTTCCGGGTTGAGAGCGGCGTCCTCACGGCGGACAAGGGCCGCTACGCGGGCGGCATCATCTCCATGCAGACGCAGAGTGGCACGGATCAATTCCATGGCCGCCTGTTCTTCTACCTGCGCAACCAGAACCTGAACAGCAATGACTGGACGGATAAATCCCTCGGCAATCCCCGCCAGGATTTTCAGCAGAAGAACTACGGCGTCGCGATGGGCGGGCCGGTGCGCATCCCGCACGTTTATAACGGAAAAGATCGCACCTTTTTCTACGCGGCATGGGAAGGGGAGCGCTTTAGCCAGGGGCAGGTGATCGAAAGCGGTGTCCCCACGGTTCTGAATCAAGCGGGAGATTTTTCGCAGACGGTCATCAATCAACAAGACGGTTTGCCGGTCTATGCGCAAATCTACGATCCGTTCAATGGCGCGTATGATACGAACGCGGCGGACTGCACGGGGCCGCTGGCGGATCAATATGCTTCGCAGGGCAGTTGCTGGGTTCGGCCGCAATTTCCCGGCAGCAAGATACCAGTCGTTCCCGGTGGCGGCCTGTCAGGACAGAGTACTCTGTTTGCGCATTACATGGCTCTGTACCCGCAGCCGAACCACAGCCCGCAGCTGAACAGCGATCACATATTTAACCGTTATGATCCAATCCATATCACCCGGCCGACGGATAAGTATTTCCTGCGCATCGATGAAGCGCTCCGCGCCAATCAGCACATGAGCGGCAGCCTGAGCCGGTCGATGATGACTGATGATATTCCTCCGCCGTTTCTCCATGCCGCGGAATCGGTAACCACCGACGGCGATTGGCTGGGCAGTTTTCTATACACCTGGACTCCGGGAAGCCGCACGGTTATAAATTTGCGTCTGGGCGTTGGAGTCACGGACCTGGTGAGTTACGGCGTGTCGGGGCAGGGATCGGCACCCGATCCCAGCATCGACACCTCGACGTGGGGTTTCGATCCGCTGCTCGCATCGAACAGCGAGAAGACAACCAACCAGATCGCGCCGACTCTCACGATCGGGGGCGGTTACTCCAACGTCGGCGGCGCGCAGTACGATTCGTTTATCACACAGAGCAACAACGGCACCATCTCCATCATGAGGCTGATCGGCCGCCACACCATCAAGGTCGGCTACGAACAGTACTTCACGCGCTTCACGGAACAGGGCGGCGATAAGACGGGCGTCATCAACCTGAACTCCGGCGGCGGCTCCAACCAATACTGGAATCAGAACGACGGCCTGACCGGCAGTCCGTTAGCCGCAATGATGATGGGTTCGTCGAACTTCTACACCTGGGGCAACTGGGATATAACCCCCATGGGATGGAACCAGGCCGCTTATGTTATGGACGACTGGAAGGTAAACAACAAGCTGACCGTGCAGATGGGCCTGCGCTGGGATCATGATGGCGCGCGCCGGGGGCGGCATACGCAGGGCAGTCTGGTCTACGATATGAACGCCAAGAACGTGCTGACGCCCGGCAACGGCTGGGGGTGGGGACAAGTGACGTCGGCAGTACCGGGTCTCGCCAATCTGCCCGCGCCGGCGTGGCTGACGCAGGGAGCCACAGGTCGCGTGGCGCTCCTGGGCACGCCCGAGTATCCGCAGAAGAACCTCTACACGACGAACGTCGTGAATTTGCAACCGCGCCTCGGCATTAGCTGGGCGATGAATGACAAGACTGTGTTCCATATAAGCGGAGGCTCCGTGGATCAGGGGCTCAATGGCCTTTCCACGGATTATTTGAGCTTCTATTACAACTCCAATACCTTTAACCAGATTCCCACGCTGGATGGTCAACATTGGATCAGCGAGTTGGGGAGTGACCACGGTCTGCGCTCTTTCCCATCACTGCCGAGCGGGGGCAATCTGGGATGGGTTCCTCCAATTACTACGAACCAGCAGTACTGGTACTCGACCTATGGCGGCTCGGGTAATCTTGATCAGGCCGGCACGACCATCGGCCACTATGACACGCCAACAAATTATATGTGGGGTCTCAGTGTCCAGCGTCAGATCGGCAAGCGGTGGGTGGCGTCCGCGGAGTACCAGGGCATCAAGGGAGTGCATTTGCTGACCGATGTTTGGGGATGGAGCCTGAATAACATCCCGACCGCCTACTATAAGTTGGGCGTGCATCTCAATGACCAGGTGCCTAACCCGTTCTATGGCCAGTCGCAAACTTTCTCCGCGCAGCCTACCGTCTCGCTCAGCCAGTTGCTTGGACTGTCTCCTCAATACGCGGGTACGAACTCGACGACGCCAGGCCAGGCGACGTGGGGTAAGTCATTCTCCAACTTTGCGAATTTCCAAATAGAGACCCACGGATATCACGGGCTCGATCTGATGGCGTCTTATGCGATTCGCAAGACACTCACGAATACCAACAGCACCGATATTCACGTGGGCGGTTCCACATCCGGGCTGTTACAGAACCCTCATAACCTCATGGAAGCTTACGGTGTGGCCACCTATGAACTGCCGCAGACCATCAAGGTGAATTACTCATACGATCTGCCTGTCGGACGTGGGCGGCAGTGGCTCAGCTCACCCGATGGCGTGACCGGCCACCTGGTCGACGCGGTGGCTGGTGGATGGGCCGTCGCGGGCATTACCACCTGGAATCTGAAGGGGACGCCGGTGCAGGTGCCCCAGGTGGACGGCGGCAATACGGCTCCGGGCGCTGCGCTGCGCTGGTCCCTGGCGGACAAGAAATACAAGCGCTCCGGCGCCAGCAATTCGGATGCCCTGGTGGTCAATGGGGCTTTTGCCAACGGAAATGGCGCGGGTGTCCTGAACCCGGCATCGTTTGTGCGCACGCCTGATTACAGCTTCGCCAACTCTCCGGTGTACTTCAGCAATTTAAGGAACCCCGGCGGATTTTATTCCGATGACAGCATTCTGAAGCAGTTTTATCTGACGGACGACAAAGATCGATATTTTGAACTGCGGCTGGAGGCTCTGAACTTCTTCAATCATCCTGTGTACGGCAACATCA
The DNA here is from genome assembly GCA_049680085.1 of Acidobacteriaceae bacterium. Lineage (GTDB taxonomy): Bacteria > Acidobacteriota > Terriglobia > Terriglobales > Acidobacteriaceae > Silvibacterium. The sequence continues at coordinate 800 of JBAUHD010000004.1, read as the reverse complement.
TTGCCGACCCCGACTCGCCGACGTTCGGCGGCATCAACGGCAAGACGGGACAACGTGTGATGCAGGCCGGATTAAGGTTCTTTTTCTAAAGGGAATGCGGGCCGTTGAGGCTCCGGCTGTTCCGGCCCGCACATACCTTCATCCCGTGACATAAAACGCGCAGTACGGCTGAGAATTGCGGAGGGGAATCGCTACCGGGCAGCGATTCGAATCGTCTCCGATTGGGTCAGAAAGGTGGTCTTGCGCTTGAATTCCCATCGTGGGCTCCAAATTCTTTTATCGCTTGCCGCGGCCGTCGGAGTAATCCTCGGCTGCGATGCACAGGCACTCGAAAACCTGCACGCGGTCACGCTAACCACCTCCGATGTGCGCATACAAGTCAGCGCCGATGCCGAAGCTCCTCGGCTGGTCTCGCTTTCCGGGCGAAACGCGTCCGCATGGCGCAATTTGCACGAAGAGACACTGCCCGCCTTCGTCGAGCGAAATGGAACGCGGGTTCCGATTCAATGGAAGCTGAAGCCGGAATTGTGCAGCGCCGATGCGCGGCAGGTGGTCTTCGTTTACGATTCGGAGAATCCACATCTGCGTCTCCGATGGAAATGGAAAGCGCGCGCTGCGTTCGGCCCGCTCGAACACGTGATCACGGTCGAGAACCTGAGCGGTCGGGAATTCTGGTTGCCGATGGTGGATTCGCTGCGGCTGGACTGGCAGACTCCGGCAAACGTAAAGATTCGCAATTTCTATGTTGAGAAGGGCGCGAATACGCCGTCACCGCAGGGTGTCCATCTGGAGAAGGTCGC
>JBAUHD010000003.1:0-4507 GCA_049680085.1 Acidobacteriaceae bacterium | reverse complement strand
TTCATGGCCGGGTGGTCGAGCCGCAACAAGTATTCGATGCTGGGAGCCATGCGCGCCGTGGCGCAGATGATCAGCTACGAGGCCCCGCTGATTCTGTCATCGATTGCGGTTGTTATGATCGCCGGATCGCTCTCGACGACCACCATTGTCGAGCGGCAGGCCGGGTACTGGGGCGTGTGGCCGTATCACTGGTATGTATTCACGCCGTGGGGAATGGCCGGATTCGTCCTGTTCATGATTGCGGCGACGGCCGAGTCGAACCGCTCGCCGTTCGATCTGCCCGAAGGCGAGTCGGAGATCATCGCCGGCTATTTCACCGAATACTCAGGCTTCAAATTCGCGCTGTTCTTCCTGGGCGAGTATCTTGGAATGTTCGCCATCAGCGGCCTTGCCATCACGCTCTTTCTGGGCGGGTGGACGGCGCCGCTGTCGTTCCTGACATTTATTCCGTCGTGGATATGGTTCTTCGCCAAGCTGATGGCGCTGATTTCGGTTTTCATCTGGATACGGGGGACGCTGCCCCGCCTGCGCATGGACCAGTTGATGAACTTCGCGTGGAAGTTCATGCTGCCCATGACGCTGGTTGTGATTTTTTCCGCTGGAATCTGGCGCTTCATGCCCGCGGGGGTGGTTCGCTGGGTGGTGTGCGCCATTCCCATTGTGTTGCTTTACCTGCTGCTGGGCCGCGCCCTGATGGGCGGCCGCAAACTTGAGAAAAGGACTTACCGGTTCGCAGAATAAGATAGGGATTTGCAGTTTCATTCCTGAACGACCATGACTGTGCCCTTCCTCATCCTCGCCGCCATCACCATCGCCGGAGCCGTGGCCGCCATGACGCTGCGCAAGCTGGTGCATTGCGCGCTGGCGCTGGCCGTTTCGCTCATTGGGCTGGCGGGGCTGTATCTGGACCTGGGCGCGCAATTCGTGGGGCTGGCCCAGGTGTTGGTTTATGTGGGCGCCGTCGTCATCCTGATCGTCTTCGCCATTCTGCTCACCCGGGGCGACGAGCCGCCCTCGCCTCAAACCGCGCGAGCCGTCAGCGGCGTGGTCATTTCGGCTTGTGTTTTCGGGGTCCTGGCCTGGGCTGTCGTTTCCGGAGGAGCGGCGCAGGGGCCTGCGTCGCAGTCGTTCGCGCCGATCCGCGACATCGGCTTCGCGATGATGCAACGCTACATTCTGCCGCTTGAAGTGGTGGGCCTGCTGCTCACCGCCGCGCTGATCGGAGCCGTCGTGATCGCCATGGAGGAGAAGCGCCGCACGAAATGACTCCACTCACCGGCTGTCTCCTCATCTCCGCGCTCCTGTTCGCCGTGGGACTCGGCGGCGCGCTCTCGCGGCGCAACGCCATTCTGGTGCTCATTGGCATTGAGCTGATGCTGAACGCCGCCAACCTCAACTTCGTCGCCTTCTGGCGCTACGGCCCGCATCCGGAGGCCCTGACCGGAATCCTCTTCGTCATTTTCTCAATCGCCATTGCGGCGGCGGAGGCAGCCGTGGGGCTTGCCCTTATCATGGCCGTCTACCGCCACGCCAAAACCACGGACCTCAGCCGTCTGGACTCCATGAAGGGATAGCGCAAGAGCAAGCATGGTCTGGATCGTTCGATACCTCTGGCTCATTCCCGTGCTGCCTGCCGCGGCTGCGGCGATGATCGCCTTTTTGAAACAGGGCCGTCGCAGGCTGGCCGCCACGCTGGCCATCGGCTCGCTCAGCGTGTCGCTCCTGCTTTCACTCATTGCGTTCGTCCACACGTTGGCGCACCCCGCGCGCGAATACCAGAATTTTCGCTGGTTGCAGTTCGGCACCGAATGGCTCCGCTTCGGATGGCTGCTTGATCCTCTGACCGCCGTGATGCTGGTGATGGTGACGTTTGTCGGGCTGCTCATCTTCATCTTCAGCCTGGGCTACATGGCCCACGACGAAAACTTCACCCGCTTCTTCTGCTTTCTCGCGCTGTTTGCCGGAGCCATGCTCGGCGTCGTCATCTCGAATAACCTCCTGCTGCTTTTCATGTGCTGGGAGATCGTGGGGCTGACATCCTATCTGCTGATTGGGTTCTGGTTCCACAAGCCGGAAGCCGCCGTGGCCGCGAAGAAGGCGTTCATCGTCACCCGCATCGGGGACCTCGGGCTGTTCCTCGGCATGATGTGGCTCTACGGCCTGAGCGGGACGCTGCTGTTTTACAACGGCGGCGCGGGCTGCCTGGAACACACGGCGATTGCAGCCATGGCCGCGCACGCCGCCGCGCTGGGGCTAACCGCTTCCAGCGGAATCGGACTGCTGATCTTCTGCGGGGCCGCCGGAAAATCCGGACAGGTCCCGCTGCACGTCTGGCTCCCTGATGCAATGGAAGGTCCCACGCCAGTCAGCGCGCTGATTCACGCCGCTACCATGGTTGCCGCCGGAGTCTTCCTCATCGCGCGCGTCTATCCGCTCATGGCGGCTACCACCGGCGGAGGGCCGTCCTCCGCGCTCGAAGTGGTCGCCTGGGTGGGAGCCATCACCGCGCTGCTGGCCGCGTTGATCGCCGTTGGGCAAAACGACATCAAGCGCATCCTCGCCTACTCCACCGTCTCGCAGCTTGGCTACATGATGCTCGGCCTCGCCGTCGGCGGCGTGGCGGTCGGAATGTTTCACCTTATTACGCACGCCTTCTTCAAGGCGCTGCTCTTCCTCGGGGCGGGATCGGTCATCCACGGCTGCTCCGAAGAGCAGGACATCCGCTATATGGGCGGCCTGCGCAAACGGATGCCCATCACGTTTGCAACCTATGCCGCCGGAATGCTCGCGCTCTGCGGCTTTCCGCTCTTCGCCGGCTTCTGGAGCAAGGATGAGATTCTTCACTCCGCCCATCTCTGGGACCCTTCGCTGGTTCCCTTCTACATGGGAGCCGTGGGAGCGTTCCTCACGGCGTTCTATATGACGCGGCAGGTTTGCTACGTCTTCTTCGGCCCACGCCGCCCCGCACCCAGGACCGCGGCCAAGCCGGTGCATGAGAGCCCCGCCGTGATGACCTGGCCGCTCATTCTTCTCGGCGTCTTCGCCGTCTTTCTTGGGTTTGTCGGGACCCCGGCGTGGCCGTGGTTCCAGTCGTTTCTTGAAGGCCGACATCTCTCGTTGAATTTTGGAGCGTTTGTCGGAAACGGGATGATCTCGCTGATGGTCATTTCTTCGATCATCGTTATTGTGGGCATCGGACTCGGCTGGTGGCTCTACGGAAGCAGGCGCATCACCAGCGCCGAAGATCCCGACGCGCTCGAACGGATTCAGCCGCAGTTTTTTCATGCGCTCGGGCAGCGGCTCTATATTGACGAGTTCTACGACCTCTCCGTCATTGCCTTTTCGCGCCTCTGCGCGCGAGTCTTCCAATGGATGGACAGCTGGGTGTGGAACGGAGCCGTGCAACTCGTCGCGTGGTGTACCCGTCTGGTCTCCCACTTTGATTCACTGGTGGACGCTCACGCCATCAATGCCGGCTTTGACGAAAGCTGCACCGGAATCGCGCAGGGCGGACGCTTAATCTCGCGTTTCCAGAATGGCCGTGCGCAGAACTACCTCCGCGTGCTGGGCGTTGCGCTGGTTGTGCTGGTGCTCATTCTCTTCTGGAGCCACGCGGGATGAACCAATTTCCATGGCTCAGCATTCTGACGCTCGTGCCCATTGTGGGCGCGTGCCTGGCGCTGCTTGCCGGGAAGCGCCGGAATGCCGCGCGCGCTGTCGCCGCCGCCGCCGCCCTCATCGCACTGGCCATCACCCTCTACTTGTGGAGCGCATTCAATACCGCGTCCGGAGCGATGCAGTTTCAGGAACTCCACGCCTGGATTCCCGCACTCGGCGTCGAGTATCACCTCGCCATCGACGGTCTCGGCCTGCTCATGGTCGTGCTTTCGGCCATCGTCGTTCTCATCTCCATCGTTTCCTCGTGGAGCCGCAGCGAGCATGGCTCCCTCTACTTCGCGATGGTGCTGTTTCTTCAGGCCGGACTCTTTGGAACCTTCACCGCGCTCAACTTCATCCACTGGTTTTTCTTCTGGGAACTGAGCCTGATTCCCGCATTCCTGCTCATCCGTCTGTGGGGAGGCTCGGGGCGCGCGCGCGCGGCGAATCAATTTTTTATTTACACCATGGTTGGCAGCATCGCGCTGCTGCTGGCGTTTCTGGCGCTCTACCTCGCCACCGGAAAATTCGACTTCCTTGATCTCGCGCAGCTTTCGCAGCAGGGCGAGCTTGTTCCCGCGCTCGCGCAGGGACTCCACTGGGGCGGACTGAGCGGCGGCAGCATCGCTGCGTGCATCTTCTGGGCGGCGTTCGTGGGATTCGCCGTCAAAGTTCCGATCCTTCCCTTCCACACCTGGCTGCCCTCGGCCTATGCGGAAGCGTCTTCCGGCACAACGATCCTGCTCACCGGAGCCATGTCCAAGATGGGCCTTTACGGACTGCTGCGCGTCCTCGTGCCCATCTTCCCGCAGCAGATGCAGCACGCCCTGACCCTGCTGCTGTGGCTGGC
>JBAUHD010000002.1:0-2827 GCA_049680085.1 Acidobacteriaceae bacterium | reverse complement strand
CGCGCGAGCCATCAGACCAGACGGATTTCGGCGCGCCGCGTAACCACGGCGGCGGCTCCCGATTTATGCGTCTGCCCCACGCCGTCCGCGCACTGCTCTTCCGGCTTGTCTATACCGTGCCCGTGGTATGGCTGGTGGTCTCCATTGTTTTTATTCTGATTCATTTGGTTCCCGGCGATCCTGTGGAGCAGATGCTCGGCGAAGGCGCGCGTCCCGCGGATATTGTTGCCCTGCGCCACGCTTACAAGCTCGACCTGCCCCTTCACACGCAGTATTTCGACTATTGGGCCGGAGTGCTGCACGGCAATCTCGGCACGTCGCTCCGCCTCAACGACTCCATCACGCATCTCGTCCTCACGCGGTATCCGTATACGGTGGAGCTGACGGTGGCCGCCCTCATCATCGCGGTGCTGCTCTCGGTTCCGGCGGGCATTGCCTCCGCGCTCAAGCGCGACCGTTGGCAGGACCGCACGCTCAGCTTTGTCAGCCTGCTCGGGCTCTCGTTCCCAGCGTTTGCGCTTGGCCCTATCCTCATCATCCTGGTGTCGATCAAACTGGGGTGGCTGCCGGTCAGCGGAGCCGGCGGCATCACGCATCTGATTCTGCCCGCCATTACGATGGGCAGCGCGCTGGCCGCCATCCTTACGCGAATGGTTCGCACCGCGATGCTCGAAGAGCTTGGCCAGGACTACATTCGCACTGCCCGCGCCAAGGGATTGCCGGAGCGCATCGTCATTTACAAGCACGCGCTGCGCAATGCGCTGATTCCTGTCATCACGCTGCTAGGGCTGCAATTCGGGGCGCTGCTGGCCGGGGCCATCGTCACCGAAACCATCTTCAGTTGGCCCGGCATTGGACGCCTCACCGTCTCCGCCATTAACAACCGCGACTACCCATTGCTCCAGGGCTGCATTCTGGCAATTGGGCTGACGTATGTCCTAGTTAACCTTGCCACAGACATTATGTATGTGGTCATTAATCCAAGAATCCGCGATTGATGGCTGCAAAAGATTGAATCACCCATGCTAGGCTGACCGGTGTGAATTCGAGGGAGCCGAGATGAGGCGCTGCCAAAAATCTATTTGGGTGTTCGTAATCTTTCTTCTGTTTTGCACGATGCTCGCGGAGGCAAAGGAACCATCTTGTCCCAGCTCATCGAAGCCGGTATCAGAGGCACTCCAGGTTGCCCAAACGAATGCCCAGCAAATGAGCGATCCCTATCTTCGCTCAGAACTTCAGGAGCAAGTGTCCGAAGACTATGTGCGCAATGGAGTCTTCCCTCCTGCAATATCAATCATTCACAAGGACTCTGCGCTGATGTGGCAGGCATCGGATGATCTCGCCAAATCGATGCTGCGTTGTGGTCTGGTTGCAAAGCTTACGGCAATTGCTCCCACCCTAAATGGAAGTAGTCGCTATCTTACTCTCAAGAGGATCGCGGTATGGCAGGCAAGGCACAACAGAGCCACAGAAGCGCAAAAGACAGCGGCCTCGATCACGGATGAGGACGTCAGAACAGATGCGCAACTCGGCATCATCATGGCCGACTCGCTGAAATCGGGAACGACGGATTCGGAGGTCAGGCTTCGCAAGCTCCTAAGCTCCGCCTCCCATTCTTCCGTGAGTACCGCCGATCTGGTATTCCAGGATTTGGCTCTTGTTTACGCCATGAGGGGAAACCTGAACGACGCGCTCGCCCAACTTAGCAAAGTGAGCGCAAGGGAAAAAGTCTTTTCAACTTACTATGTCATCGAGGCCACTGCTGAAAAAGTCCGCGAATCCGATGCGTCCTCCATCGGCAAGCAGGTCGTGTCCATGGTGCAGCCATATTTGGTTGACCCCGACCAGGCATACCAACTTTCGCTGCTGGCCGGCGCTCTCGCAGACATCGGCAGCTTTGACGCAGGTATTCGGCTGGCGAACTCCATCACTAACGAGCAGCGAAAGGAGGAAGCGCTTGTCATCATCTCAGTCCACCTGATTGAAGCCAATAACTCCGAACGCGCCACGCAGGTCATGCACACGCTCCCGCCCGTGCCGCCGAGTAAATCTATGCTCGAAGCCGCGCGCCAAATGGCATGGATCAGGTTTGCTATGGCGCAGAGCAATGCCGGAAATGGGACTGCCGCGTTGCAAGCACTGAATTTCGTCAACGATCCTCGGTTGGAAAGCTTGCTACGAGTAGAGCGCGGTTACGCACTCGCGACAACGGGGAGGTTTGCAGATGCAGAGGCAGCGGCTGCGCAGCTTAAAGAGTCCTTCCCGAATAACACACGGGGACGCGCCCTTCGCCTCATCGCAGCCGTTTACGCACACAACCGTGGTCGAGCAGAAGCCGTCCAATGGGCCGCAACTCTGAAAAGCGCCAGCGATCGAGTCAACGCATATCTGGGTATAGCGGACGGTCTGCTAGGTAAACCTGCGGAAGATATCCCCCCGTATTTTGAAGACTAGAAATTGAGAGGCGACGCCCCATACGCGGGGCACCCCATGTCTCGTGATCTTCGAGATGTGGGTTGGCGATCCACCGGCCTCTACGACACCGCAAGGAGGACTGCTGCTTTGAATTTGCTGCCATGCAAAATCCTCTCTGTGACTGTCCCGCGCCGCAGTCGGAAACGAATCAATTCCGGGTGCGCACATCAAGGGTTTGTTTCGCCGGGCGCGCAGGGCAATCGCATGGTCAGCGCGTCGAGCTGGCCCATGTAGAAGCCGCGGATGCGGCCTGTCTCCACAAATCCCAGCGTCTTGTAGAAGGCGAGTGCGGCGTCGTTGTCCACGGCGACTTCCAACCGCAGCGACTCGGCCCTGGTCTCGCGGCAAAAGC
>JBAUHD010000001.1:0-3693 GCA_049680085.1 Acidobacteriaceae bacterium | reverse complement strand
TCAGCCGAGCCGCCGCGCCGCTCATGACCGATGGCGGCAGCATCATCACCATGACCTACTACGGAGCGGAAAAAGTCATACCCCATTACAACGTTATGGGTGTTGCCAAGGCCGCGCTCGAAGCCACGGTCCGCTATCTCGCCGCCGATCTTGGCAGGCAGAACATTCGCGTGAACGCCATCTCCGCTGGGCCAATTAAAACGCTGGCCGCGCGCGGCATCGGTGGCTTGTCTGAAATGCTGAAGGTCCACGCCGAGCGCGCCCCCCTGCATCGCAACACGGAGCAGTCCGAAGTAGGCAATACCGCCGCCTATCTCGCCTCCGATTTAGCCAGCGGCGTCACAGGAGAAACCATCTACGTCGACTCCGGCTACAACATCATGGGTTTCTAGAGATGGTGGCCCACTCAAGCGCTTTTGCTTGAGTGGGGGACACGGAAGCCGGCATCCTCACTCGTTCCGCAAAGCCACCATTGGATCAATACTCGCGGCACGCCGCGCGGGAACGAAAGCGGCAAGCAGCGACACCGCCAGAAACAGCGCGACGGCGGCCACCATCGTCGCCGGATCGCTTGCCGAAACTCCATACAACGCGGACTGGAGAACTCGTCCCATCCAGACCGCTCCCAATAGACCAACGGCCGCGCCAATCAGATTCATCCTGATCGTGTCCATGAATACAGCTCGCGCAATGTCCACCCGCTCCGCGCCCAGCGCCATGCGTAAGCCAATCTCATGCGTGCGCCTGGCCACGGTGTAGGAAATCATCGCGTAAATCCCAGTCGCGGCCAGAAGGAGCGCCAGAAACCCAAAGATGGAAAGGACAAACCATTCCATCCGCGCCAGCGATTCTGTGTCCGTGGAGAGTTCCCGCATGGTTTCCAGGTGAAAGATCGGCTGGCTTGGGTCTACCCTCGCCACCACATCCCGAACCGCTGGGATCAGGTCGCGTGGGTCTTGTTTGGTCAGCAGAACGAAGGTCATGTTTGGCAAGTCGTATTGGTTGTACGGCAGGTAATACGCGGGATAGAATTTGCCCCGCGCTCCAAAATTTCTTACCGGAGCTGCGACGCCGATCACCGTTGCGCCGGATTTTCCGCAAGTCCACGGGCACGTTAACTGCCGCCCAATCGGCGACTGGCCGGGCCACAATTTTTGCGCCAGGTCCCGGCTGATGATAGCGACTTTCGGAGCGTGCGCGCCATCGCTCTCCGCAAAGTCCCGGCCTTGGAGCAGCGGAATCCCCATGGTGCGGAAGTATCCAGGAGTTGATGTCCGGAACAGCGTGGCGATGGTTGTTCCGTTCGTCGATTTCAGCGGAAGCAACATTCCCATTCCTTTACCCATGGGAACCTTATTCACTCCCGCCGCGCTCATGTCTCCGGGCAGGCCGCGCAGCCCTTCAAGAACCCGCGACTGGAATGAATGAACAGCTTCGGTCCAATGTCCGTCCGCTTCGTAGGGGCCGCCATGCACGGTAATCGAAAATGTCAGGAGATGGTCCGCCTCAAAGCCGAGTGGAGTTGCGGAAAGATTTCGCATGGTGCGTATCAGCAATCCCGCTCCTGTCAGAAGAACTATGGCCAGCGCTATCTCGCTGCAAACCAGCACCCGGTGCAACCGGCTTCCACCCCGGCTGGATCTCCACTGGCCGCTCTTCAATACGCCTCCCGGCTCCTGCTTCCCCGCAAACCACGCGGGAGCGATTCCAAACAGCAGTCCTGTGGCAACGGATACGGCCAACGTGTACAGCAGAACGGGTAGTTCAATCGATGGCTGCGGAAATCCGGCGAGCGCCGCGGGGCGCATCAGGTAAATCAGACGCACCAACCCCAGCGCGCAGACAACTCCGGCGACCCCGCCGCATAAAGCAAGCGCGAGTGACTCCACAAACTGCTGGCGCATGAGCCATCCCCGGCTCGCACCCAACGCGGCCCGTATCGTCAATTCCGCTCGGCGGTCCGTGGCGCGCGCCAGCATCATGCCGGCCACATTCGCGCAGGCAATCAACAAAACCAGCAGTACCGCTCCGCTCAACATCAACAGAGCCGGACGGATTTGCTTTGTGAGGGCCGACGCGATGGACACCAGCACGGGACGGCCTTCCGCGCCCTGCTGCTTATTCCGGGCAGCATACAGAGTGTCCAGTTCCGCCTGCCCCTGGCGCATGGTTACTCCATCGCGCAACCGGGCGATTGTGGGAGTCATGAACGCGCCTTCATCACGCAGCGAAAGATGAGAATCAAACAGCGTCGGAGTCCACAGTTCGCTCTCTTCAGGAAAGCTCATCCCCTGCGGAGCAACACCGATCACGGTAAACAGATGGCCGTTTAAGTGGATGCTCCGGCCAATCACCGCCGGGGAACCGCCGAACGCTGTTTGCCAAAGGTGGTAGCTGATGAGCATCTCGGCATCATGGCCTGGAATGTCTTCGCCATCCTGAAAATTGCGCCCAAGCAGCGGATTTACCCCCAGCACATCCATGAAGTGGGAGGATACTTCCGTCACGGCAAGCCGTTGCGCGGAGATTCCAGATCCGCTGAAGTTCGCTGACTGCCGCGAGTACTCCGCGACATGGCTGAAGGAATGGATGGTATTTTCTCCGGCATGGAAGCTGCCCGCCGGATCATTGGGAGATGCAAAAAAAGAACAAATCCCCACCGAACACAGGTTGCCGTAATCCTTGAGGGTAGCGACGCGCGCGGGCTCGTTAAACGGAAGTTGACGCAGCAAAATCGCGTGAACCAACGAAAAGACCGCCGTGTTCGCGCCAATACCAATGGCCAGCGTCAACACCGCCGCCAGCGTAAATCCCGGAGACTTCCGCAACTGCCGCAGCGCAAATTTCAGATCGTTCCACATAAATGGCTCTCCAACTCTCATCCACTCTGTTCCCGCAATTCGCGGGTCAGTCTTTCATTCATTCCGCAACGTCCGCGCCGGATCGATCCGGCTGATGCGCAGCACCGGCAGCAGGCTTGCCGCCAGCGCAATCAGCGCCAGGATTGCCGGAGTTGCGATCAGTGTTACGGGGTCGTATACGCCGATCCCATAAATCTGGCTCTTCAACACGCGCAGGACTAGAAACGATAGTCCCACGCCGGCAACCAGTCCGGCACCGGCGGCAAAAATTCCTGACGAGCCAATCTCCACCATTGCCCGCTGAATCGAAGACCCAAACGCCATGCGAATGCCAATCTCCCGGGTTCGCTGGACAACCAGGCTTGATACCAGCGCATAAATGCCGACCGCGGAAAGCAACAGCGCAAGTCCGGCCAGCGCGCCCAGCAGCAACACTTCAATCCGCTGCATCTCAAGTTCCTTCGCCATCAATTCATCCATGGAATGAAAGCCGGAGATCGGCAGGCTCGGATCGGCTTGCGCCATCGCCGCCCGCATCGCTTCCGTCAGACCCGCGACGGGGCCGCTCGTGCGCACAATCCACGAAGGCTGAAACCAAAGATGGACCATGGCGAGAGCGTCCGCCGGAAACTGCGCCGCGGGCACATAGAACACCGGCTCGGTGCCCAGCGGAGCCGTCGGGTGAATGCCCTCCGCCTTGGTGATGTTGCCGACCACGCCGACAATGGTCATTGGCGGCGCGCTCTTCCCCCGTCCCATTGCCAGACTGAAGTGCCGGCCCAACACATCGGCGCTTCCGAAAAACTTTTCCGCAAACGCCTCGTTGACCACC